>JBBRTR010000047.1:0-19394 GCA_038244215.1 Bacteroidales bacterium | reverse complement strand
TATTTAGTATCTTTCGTTATTTTAGTCTATTTTTCTGCTCCACAAAGTTAAAGCTTTTATTTTAAATTTCCTATATTTTATTAATCTATTTTTATGTTCTTGAACATGTTTTTCATCCTATATTACTTTCATTGCTGTTGTGACGAGTTTTTTAAACTTCACTTTATCACTATCAGCAGATTCTATTAGTTTTTTATCATTCCAACCGAACAATTCCATCCGGTGATCATATTCATCGTAACGCAATTTAATCTCATCAATAAAAAGCTGAATAAGCCGATTCTCTGATAATTTACGAAGAACAATTTCTGAGAAATGATGATACTTAGCATAGCGCATATACAGAATATAAAAAAGAAATGTTTGTGGAACAGCCCGGGTAATATATTCATCCCGCTCAGATTTGTAATCAAGTACCGATTGCTGCAAATCAAATCCTTTGGTAAGCATATATGCCAGATCGCATAGTTTTTCCTCCATGGGTATGGATTTAAACTCACTGCATAACCAATCAAAATAATAACGTGTGTGTCGGGGTAATTCAAGTTCACCTTCAGAGTTGTAATACTTTTGCTTTTGGATTTCAACAAACCGTTTTTTACTGATAAATCCTAATCCTTGTATTTGGGCATTAATTGGTTCGTTCATAAATTTCCTCTTGAGTTGTTTAATTTGAAGCAAAAATAGAATATGGCTATGCCAAAACATTACACACCAGGAAGTTTTTTTGCATACCTGCCTTATTTTACTATTTCTCTTTTTCTGCAACTGTCTTCAAATTCCATAATATCTTCCATGCTATATCGAATTCCAATTTCCAAGTCTCTATAGTGTATTTTACCATCTTTCCGCAAGCTGAACACTGCCCTTTTACTGATTTTAAGTATATCAGCCGTTTCCTTTTCTGTAAAAAGCTGCAGTTTGTGTACAGGGTTCGAGAGCGCACATACTTTCTCATCAAACTCATTGAGCTTTTCGAGCAATAACTTCACCAGATGTACAGTGTTGCTATCCGTTTGTATGTACGCTATCTTGTCCATTTAATTCTTCAAAGCGTGTTTCCGTTTAAATGCCTGTATTTGCTCACGACTGAATTTTACAGTTCGTCCGATTTTGGTACATTCAATTTCATTTCTCTTACGTAATTCGTACAAAGTGCGTACAGGAGTATCCAACAATTCTGAGGTTTGGGCATACGAAAACAATTTTTCTGCTTCGAGTAAATCATCACCGCTCAACATAGCTTTCCCTTCCAGCTTATCCATCCGTTCATGGAGCCGGTTGATTTCAGTCATAATCTTTTTCTGATAAGCTATATTCAGCTCCAGCAAATTGATCATTCTGGCATCGGGCGATATGTTATTCGTTTTACCCATTAATTCTTTTTCTTCTTTCTCCTATTTCTACTCACGGGGTGACTCCGAGTCACCCCGTGAGTGTTGTAAATTTCACCGCAAATTTTTCGTATAAAAATAAATAGTCTTTTCGCCTTCAAAAGTTTCCTTTAAAATATAAATTCGATCATATTATTATATTTCCAATACTTCGATTTTTTCTTATTTACATCTATATATATAAGTCGCATTGAATTTTTTTTTCAAACCAGTCGAAAATTAATTTGAATTTCACTTAATATTATTTTATATCGTTATTTGTCAGCATAATAACTATATTAACTTTTATACATATTTAGTAATTATTAATACATTTGTTGTCTCTCTTAAGCTTTACTTAATCCATTCTTTACTCACTGGGTGTCTCCGAGTCACCCCGTGAGTATTTAAAGTTTTCCCGCAAACCTACATTTCTGCTTTCAGAAACGAAAGGGAAAAATAAATTAACATCATTTCCCCTTCTTTGTGTCTCTTCAAAATTAAAAAATTAAAATGCATCAAACAATGCGTATTTCAAGGAAAAACAGCGCAAATAAGTGCGTTTGAACCGGTATTTTATTTTTTTCAGTCATTACGGTTTTCAATCCCTACTGTTACTCCTAAATATGTGCTCAAAACTATGTTATTTCAAAGCGAAAAAAAAAGACAACTTTTAGTTAATAAAATGGTTATTTTGCTTTATGTTTGAATATCAATATATTATATTGTTTTTAAACCAGTCGGATTCTAAATAGCAGCAATTTCTCTCCAACTGAATTTTTCTATCTTGATTTTTATCAAAAGTTTTTCTTTTTTTATTCAGTATACAAAGTTGCAAGTCTTGTATTACTCCACCAAATAGTACTGACATTATGGCACAACTTTTTTTTCTTTCCAATTTGATGTTTACGCATATTCTTTCTTGCTCTTAAACCTACAGTTCGAACTTCCTTAATTCTGACTACAAAGAGAAGAGTTTTAGACAACAAATCATGCCCGTGCTGTCATTATGTATATACTCGTATTTAACTTTAGTTTTTGTCTCAAATCTATGTTATTTCAAAGCGAAAAAAAAAGACAGTGTTTTAGGAACATATAACTATCTGTTTATAAGCATATTGTTTATTTTGCCTTATTTTTTGAAAATTAAAACCTTATAAACTCAATTATTATACTAGCTATTTCAGTCACAATATTATGATTTTGAAAAATGAAAATTGACCATTGGCGCCACTAAATAAATTCAAAAATAATTCCTCTAAAAATTATATAAATAGATGAATCTAAATAATGTCGTATTATAAAATTACATCCTAACATCCAATAATGAAAAATAAGGTAGGATTACTTATTGATTAAATTGCTACTTAGGGTTTCAATATAAAAAAAAAAGTTTTTTAATATGCGTAGCCCCTTAGTAGGAAAAATTCCATCCCTTGTATTTTCCCTTATTCTTAAATATGAAGTAGGGTTTCAATTTGTATCAAATACGACATTATTCAGATCCTACTACTTAAGTTCGTTATTTCAAGAAAAATCTTAACACGCTGCAAAAATTTAAATTTCATTGTTTCCTGTACTATGCAAAGTAACAGCATCTACATTTCCTGTTTGTACAACTTGTAATACAACTTGTATAATATAAATTGTATTATTTTGGTTATCAGTCTAATATAAAAGCCAGAAAACTGACTCAACGAATCAAAAGCTTGTATGTGGCATTCCAAAATCAGTGTGTCTAACTTGATTGTAAGTAGAATACCAGCGGGTGTTTCAAGGGATGTAATTTTTGATATAAAATAAGCTGCATTGACCGGTTTCCGATTTAGTCATATTCAGATTCCCTTCATTTTCAATTTTATAATAAAACATACATAATACATATATCAAATAGTATTAAAACATAATCAATACTTATCTATTTAGATATGTATTATCTATGTGTGATGATTGTTTTCAAAAAGAATTTTGTATATTTGTAGTTTAAATGAAAGTAAAAGGAAAACAGAAGATAAGCCCTAGCCCCTAATGGGGAGCAAGAGAGGGGTTGTCAGATTTAATACTAACTTAAAATCCCCCTTTAGGGGTTAGGGGCCTATGGCAATCGTAAAAGGAGCATTACAAATGACCGGAAGTGTAAGCGGCTTTTCGTTTTACACGGTTCGGGGAAGCGACAAAATCATTGTTCGCACCAAAGGCGGGGCTAAAAAGGAGAAAATTGCTACTTTGCCTCAATTTGCTGGTTTGCGCAAGCAGCAAAAGGAATGGAGCGGCTGTGCTAAATTCGGCTCAATCACCCGTTATGCCTTTGGTGGATTGCATCGTATAGCCGACTACAACCTAACACCGGCATTGAACGGGATTGGTAAAAACCTGATGAAGCTCGACACCGAATTGGAAACCGGCAAACGGAGTTTGAAACTGACTGTATTCAAACAAGCTTTGGAAGGCTTTAACTTCAACCGTAATTACCCTTTGAATACGGTTTTGCGTGTTTCGCCCACGGTGGAATTAAACCGGGAAAAGTTACAGGCAATCGTTACGATTCCTCGTATCAACACGGATATTGATTTACTGAACGGACAACGCTTACCGTTTTTCCGTTTGCTCCTTGCCATTGGCACGGTATCCGATCTCGAATACAAAGCTGAACTGAATGATTATTATCCGCTTGTGTTTAATCTTCATGGTGTAAGCAAAACCTTTACCGGAGCATGGAACAGCACACAAACCATTCTCCCCGATCAGATATTAACAGTAGGATTGGGACAAGAAGAAATGAATCAACTCACTGATAATGTGACTGTGCTGGTGAGTTTGGCCGTGGAATTTGGCAACGTGGGCTTTACAGGTGAACCCGTGGAAGTAAAATATGCTGGAAGTGGAAAAGTAATAAAAGTAGGATGATGGTTTTGAAGGGTTTAAAGGGTTGAAGGGTTTAAAGGTTTGAAGAGTTTGAAAGTTTGAAAGTTTGGAGGGTCCCGCAAAAGCGGGATGTTGAGTACTCCATTTGAAAGTTTTGATGATGATGTGGTAATTACTAAATCAAAAATTGTCATCTAATCACTAAGCACTATTCATTATTTTTATCAATCTGTTTCCTTATTTTTATCCATCCGCTTCTTTACTTTTGTCCATGTAGGAGTAATTACAAAAGTTTCTTCCCAAAACTGAATAATTTTTTCAAAGCGTTTCATTGGAATAGGGAATGAAAAAACATTAGCCGGCACACAAGGACGAGCGGAAGGATCGAACATATCGATAACAGCGCGTTGACGGTCGGACAGGCTTTCCAGGTAGGGATAGTAAATAATGGAACCACAGCCAAGCAGAAAGCAAATAGTAGCACTTGACAATATTATAATGCATTTCTGAAACAATTCTGAACATTAGCTGTTTAAAGTGTAAAAATATATGGCACAAATTTTGTTTTTTACATTTTTCATACTAACTAAAAAATAAAGATCATGAACGGTTTTAAAAAATTGATGATTGCAGCAGTTCTACTTTTGACTGCATCTATGTTTTCAAGTTGTGATGTGTACACTTACACCGGTTCGGGAGTTCAAACGAATTATGCAAACCCTCAATGGGCACCGCCTTATTATCAGGGAGCTCGCTATTATTATTTACCCGACATAGAAACGTATTATGACCTTTCTTCCAGTCAGTTTGTGTATCTCGATAATGGACAATGGATTTCTTCGCGGTATTTACCTTCAATGTATGGAAATTTCGATTTAAATAATTCTTATACTGTCGTGCTGAACGATAATGTGTATCAGCCTTGGATGCACAATCAATATTACGTTTCACACTATCCAAGATATTATTACCGCAACTACTACGATCACAGCAATATTCCTTATGTAAGAGGTTTTAATGAAAATAGTAAGAGTGCCATTTACTATAGTGAAAAAGAACGGTACAAAGCACGCAGCTGGGACAATCAAGGATCAAAAACAAATCGTCAATTTCGATATACTAAACCTGATCGTCAACAACAAAGCAATACAAATTCACGACCAGAAGTGAAGGACAACTATGACCGTCAATCTCAAACCAATAACAGATCAACTCAACCTCAAACAGATAACAATAATAGATCAACTCAACCTCAAACAGATAACAATAACAGACCAACTCAAACGCAAACAAATAACAATAACAGATCAACTCAAACGCAAACCAATAATAATGTGACCCCACAATCGGGCACAACTAACCCCACTGGTCGGCAAACGGATGCTAATAAAAGTTCAGGTAGAACGACTCAAAACACAAACTATTACGGAAGATCTATTGGACAATCTGTAAAAGTGGAAAAGCAAATGCGTCAGCCGGATACTTCGGTTAAGGAAAACAATAGACAGCCGGATAATAACAACAACATACAGCCGGATATTAATAACAACAGACGACCGGATAATAATGATAATCAGCCAAGAAGATAAATCTTTTACGAAACTCCCCGTCTTGCTCATTGCAAAACGGGGAGTTTTTTTATAAGTCTTTCGTAGCAGAAAAAAGTAATTTTAGAGCGTATATTTTTCTCTCAGCTCTTTCAATCCTTCACTGGCTCCTTTTTGAATAACAGTAACGTTTGATGGTAAATTATAAACTTCGTGCGGATCAATCAGATAAATAGGCGTTCCACTTCTGGCATTGTGAATTAAACCTGCGGCCGGATAAACCTGTAGCGAACTTCCAATAACCAGTAGAATATCAGCTTTTGTAGTCAGATGTTCTGCTCTTTCAATTTCGGGAACGGCTTCACCAAACCACACGATATGCGGACGAAGCTGAAAACCTTTCGGACAAAGATCACCTAAATGAGTTTCGTAATTTTCGGGTGTGAGATCAAAAACTTCTTCTTCGGGACCTGTGGAACGTACTTTCATTAATTCGCCATGAAGGTGAATAATATGAGTACTTCCGGCTCGTTCGTGAAGATTATCCACATTTTGAGTAATGATTTGTACATCATAATTATTTTCTAGTTCAGCCAACGCAAAATGTCCGGCATTGGGTTCTACTTCGAAAAGCTGTTTACGTCGTTGGTTGTAAAAGTCAAGAACTAAAGCGGGGTTTTTATGCCAGCCTTCAGGAGTTGCTACATCGTCGATTTTGTATTTTTCCCACAAACCACCTGTATCACGAAAGGTACTGAGACCGCTTTCGGCACTCATTCCAGCTCCGGTAAGCACAACTATCTTTTTCATTTCCTTTTCTTTTTAAAAGTCGTACAAAGTTAGGAAACTTAAACCGAATAAAGTAATAAGAAAAATAAAATATCGTATTTTTTTCAACCACATAGTCTCACTTAGAAACATAGAACAACATAGTATTTTTATCGAATACATAGAACACTTAAGTAGTAGAATCTAAATAATGTCGTATTTGTAACAAATTGAGAATCTTACTTTATATTTGAGAATAAGGGAAAACACAAGAAATGGAATTTTTGCTACTAAGGGGGCTAAAGCCATATATATCTTTACATTATCGCAGCCCTTAGTAGCAAATCATTCAAAAAATATTCTTCCCTTATTTCCCTTGGTTTGATGTTAATATATGATTTCAAAATACTACATTATATTCTTCATGTTACTTAGATGCTTTAAAATGACTATTTGGCACTCTTTAGCTTAATTTATTTCTACACATTACTATGTCATTCTGATTATCTCCCGTTGCTCGGATTGTTCCATATGTGGTTGATTTACATTTTATAAAAACGACAATATTTTAGTCACATTACTTACTATTAATCGTTATTCTCAAAATGAATTATTTTTTAAATATCAGCTTTATTCAGCACTTTCTTAGCTTTTTCTTCATCCAATTGCGCTTTTGATTTACTTTGAGTAACAATGTAAACACCTGAGAAAACGAGCACTCCCGACAAAGCCTGTTCGTAACCGAAGGTATCGATTCCAATAAAAATGGCTACCAGCGAAGCCATGATGGGTTGCACGTAATTGTACATGCTGAGCGTGGTGGGACGAAGCACTTTCTGTCCGATGGGAATAAGTAAATAGCCCAGAAAAGTAGCAAACAAGACCATGTAAGCAATACGCCAGTAAGCATCAGAAGTCAGTACAGAAAAATCAGTCTGCATCAGTGGTTTGTAACAAAATGGCAAACTTACGATTGTTCCGAAAAGAAACATCCACTTCATAATGGTAACCGGAGAATATCGTAAAATCAGATCTTTGAAAACAGTGAGGTATATAGCAAATGAGGTTACACCAAAGAAAACAATCAGGTTTCCCCAAATATTACTATGTCCATTTACAGTTTCCGCACCATTGAAAACAATCAACAAGGCACCTGAAGCACCTACCAAAACTCCAATGGCTTTCATAAGTGTTATCGGCTCTTTGATAAAAATGGCGGCCAGAATCATGGTGACAATGGGCAGCATAGTAACCACGATAGATGCATCGATTGGCGAAGTCATGGACAAACCGATAAAAAAAGGTAACTGATTAAATGTCAGTGCAAAAAACGAAGCAAAAAACAACAAAAGCAAGTCTTTAGTCGGCACTTTTTCTTTTTTCACAAACAAAGATGCCAACCAGAAAAGAATCAACCCTCCAACCAACCTGAAAGCAGTAAGAGCCAGTGGATGAAACATTTCAGGCATCATTGTTCTGGAAATGGAAGTATTCATTCCAAAAATAAGATTGGCTGAGAAAAGCGCGATATGAGCAATAAGTTTTTTATTTTCCATAATTAGTTTTGAACCGCAAAGATACAAAAGATTCGTGATTGGTTTATTAGTTAATTGGTTGATTGGTTAACTGGTTGATTGGTTGATTGGTTAATTGGTTGATTAGTTGATTGGTTGATTGGTTGATTCGTTAATTAGATCCTAAGCAAATCAGTTTATGTTTTTTGTGGAACTAACTCAAATTTTTAAACCTCAAACTCTTAAATACTAAACCTTTCAAACCTCAAACTCATCAAACACTAAACTATCAAACCTTTCAAACTTCAAACTCTTCAAACTCTTCAAACACTAAACTTTTAAACTTTGTGAACTAAAAAAACATTCTATTAATTTGCTTATATCGAGAATAGTATTTAGTTTTGTACTTTTAAAAATGTTAGCATTATGAAAACTAGTCCAAAAGAGCAACGTTCACTTTTTCCCGAAGAATGTTTATTACGTGAAATAGCCAGTCAGGCGTGTTTATCCATCGGCGTACCAAGGGAAAACGCAGATGTTGAAACACGTTTGGCACTTACGCCCGAAGGAGTTTCGATTGTCAGAGAAGAAGGACACAGTGTGTATGTTCAACGGGGAGCCGGAGCGCCTATGTCGTATTCCGATTTGCAATACAGCGAAGCGGGAGCTTTTCTGGTAGATGAAGCAGCAGAGGTTTTCGGAGCGGATATTGTTTTGAAAATTTCGCCTCCGACCATAAAGGAATTAAATATGATGCACGATCATACCACCGTATTTTCCATGTTACAACTATCCAATTTTTCTGCTAGTTGCATTAAATTGATGATGAAGAAAAAAATGACTGCCATCGCGTATGAATTGATAAGAGATGAACAAAAAGCATTTCCGGTGGTAAGTTCCATTTCCGAAATTGAAGGAAATACTGCCATTGCCGTTGCTGCCGAATTGATGAGTAACGAACGGGGCGGAAAAGGAATTTTACTGGGAGGTGTAGCCGGTATTTCGCCGACTGAAGTACTTATTCTGGGGGCGGGAATTACCGGCTCGGTAGCTGCCCGGACAGCTCTTGCTTTGGGTGCACTGGTGAAGATTTTTGATCATGATATCAACAAACTACGTAAAATTCAACATTATCTGGGTCAACAGGTATTTACTTCTGTGATACATCCAACCGTATTGTTTAAAGCACTTGCAACAGCCGATGCAGTTATCGGGAATCTACGCTATATAAATGGTTCAGAGCGATTTATGGTGTCGGAGGAACTGGTCAAAACCATGAAACCGGGAGCCATTATCATCGATATGAGTGTCGATCAGGGAGGTTGCTTTGAAACATCAGAATGCAGGACACTGAAACAACCGGTTTATGAAAAACATGGAATTATCCATTATTGTATTCCAAATATTTCAGCCCGTGTTGCCAGAACCACGTCGATGGCTTTGAGTAATATTTTTGCACCTATGTTATTGAAAATCGGAAATTCGGGCAACATTAATTCAGCAATTTCCGAAAGTACCGGATTTCGTCACGGTTCCTATATTTTTGAAGGAGTGCTGGTTAATCGATTGATCGGTGATTATTATGGAATTGCTTCAAATGATATCGGACTTCTACTTGCCGGCTATTAATTCGATTTATTAATTTAGAAGATGCTTCTCGAATAAGTATTTTTTGAACGCAAGTGACACAAATAACGCAAATTTACACAGCATGGAATTTGTCTGCTTTCATATAAATCAAGCATTTATTATTTGTGTTGATTTGCGGTTTTCAGCGTTTATTGCTTTCTTCCACTTTTCTGAGCAGACTCAGAAATTGAAATTTTAAGTTGAACTATTTTAAATGATTCATGTTGTTTAAAATAAAAACAATCCGTATCAAATGAAAACAACTTATTTAATTCTCAGTATGAGTTTATTTCTTTCTCTTTTGGGATTTTCACAAACAAATACAAATCCTAATTCGCTTTCGGCCCCAGAGTTCAAAAAAATTATCGACACAAAACAAGTGACTTTAATTGATGTCCGTACCGAATCGGAATTTTCTGCCGGTCATATTCCCGGAGCTATCAATATTGATGTGAGCAACCCTGATTTTACTACTTTAGTAAAAAAACAAATCAAAAAGGACAAACCTATAGCTGTATATTGCCGTTCAGGGCATCGAAGTAAAATTGCCGTATCGAAACTCGGTAATATTCCGAATGAAATATACGAATTGAATCATGGTTTTATGAGCTGGCAACAAGCTGGTTTTGCGGTGAAAAAATAACTCAATTTGTTTCATGTTGGGTCAAATAGTCGTACAAGTTTACAAATAAAAGTGTATTTTTGCACTTTAGATAACTGAATAGAACCGATGACTCGACTTACTGAAACAATATCCGAAGAAAACCAGATTCAAAAAGAGTTTGAAGCACTGATTCAGGATTACACCAATACCAATCACCGGAAAAAAATTGAGCTGATTACCAAAGCATTTAATTTTGCAAAAGCAGCTCACAAAGGCATCAAGCGTCGCTCCGGCGAACCGTATATTATGCATCCGCTGTCAGTGGCACGGATTGTTGTGCGCGAAATCGGTTTGGGTTCTACATCCATTTGTTCAGCATTACTGCATGATGTAGTTGAAGATACCGATTATACGGTTGAGGACATAGAAAATCTTTTCGGACCTAAAATTGCACAGATTGTTGATGGGTTAACTAAAATTTCCGGAGGAGTTTTTGCTGAAAAAGCATCTGAACAAGCTGAGAATTTTCGCAAGTTATTGATTACCATGTCCGAAGACATTCGGGTGATTTTGATAAAAATAGCCGACCGGCTTCATAATATGCGTACGTTGGGTTCAATGCCAACAGCCAAACAATTCAAGATTGCCGGTGAAACCCAATATATTTACGCTCCCCTCGCCCATCGGTTGGGTCTTTTCCGCATAAAAACAGAACTTGAGAACCTCAGTTTCAAATTTGAACATCCCGAAACTTTCGAAATGATTCAGGAAAAGCTGGATGTTGATGAAGAAGACCGAAAATTATTCTATCAGGATTTCACAAGACCTATCAAAGCTAAAATGGCCGAAATGGGCTATGAGTACTTTCTGAAAGAACGTGTCAAATCGGTTTATTCCATCTGGAATAAAATGTCGACCCGCAACATTCCGTTCGAGGAAGTGTATGACCTTTTGGCCTTGCGTATTATTTTCACTCCGAAAGAAGGTTTAAATGAAAAAGACCAGTGCTGGATGTTATATTCCGCTATTACAGGTATTTATAAACCTCATCCCGAACGAATCCGTGACTGGGTCAGCACACCAAAAGCCAATGGATATGAAGCATTGCATGTAACAGTAATGGGACAGGGCGGTCGTTGGGTGGAAGTTCAAATCCGGAGCAAGCGAATGAACGACATTGCCGAAAAAGGCCTTGCAGCGCATTGGAAATACAAATCGGGCGAAGCAGACGAATCGGAACTTGATAAATGGATGAAAACCATTAAAGAACTGCTTGAACACCCGGAACCGAATGCTATCGATTTTATGGATACGTTCAAACTGAATCTTTTTGCTTCCGAAATCTTTGTTTTTACACCAAAGGGCGAAATAAAAACCATTGCACACGGTGCAACGGCACTCGATTTTGCATACTCAGTTCACTCCGAACTGGGAAATCATTGTATCGGTGCTAAAGTAAATCATAAACTGGTTCCGCTCAGTTACGTGCTGAATAGTGGTGATCAGGTAGAAATCCTGACTACAAAAAAGCAAACTCCACAACCTGAATGGCTTGACTATGTGACCACCGCCAAGGCCAAATCAAAACTTCGCACATTATTTAAAAAAGAAGATAAAATATTTATCACCGAAGGTCAGAAAAAGATTGAAGATGCGTTGGAATTATTGGGTTTATCACTCGATAATGAAAATATGGTACGAATTTTAAATCATTATAATATCACGCAGCGAAACGAACTTTGCCTACAGGCCGGCAAAGGTTTATTGAATTTGGACGATATTAGTAAAATCGTTTTTAAACAAAAAAATCAAAATGTCTTTGTAAAATATCTGAAAATGCCATTTGGCGGTTCATCAGACAATAAACCGGCTCCTACTGTAGCAATTGATGGTAAAGTTGACCGAAAAAGAACAATAAAACTTACCGAAGAAAACGCCGGGAAAACCTATAAATTTGCTGAATGTTGTCATCCGATTCCAGGCGATGACGTGCTCGGTTATGTGGACGAATCGGAAATGATAATAATTCACAAACGCCAATGTCCCGTAGCTGCCAAACTGAAAACAAGTTATGGCGAACGCATTGTTTCGGTTGAATGGGCAACGCATAAAGTACGTTCGTTTGGCGAAATTCTTGAAATAAGAGGTATCGATAAAAAAGGGATTCTAATTGAAATTTTGAAAATAATGTCTGATGGTTACGGCGTAAATATCAGTAACATAAATATTGAAACCAATGCAGGTATCTTTATTGGTCGTTTTGGAATTTTCGTTCACGACACCGAAGAAATTGATAATCTTTGCCGTAACATTCGAAAAATAAAAGAAATAAATTCTGTTCAACGTATTCAGGAACAAACTTCAGCAGATAATTCAAACATCAAAAAATGAACTCTAAAAACATAATTCTATCCTTTTTCATACTGATTTCGGTTATTTCCTGTACTCCCAAACATTGGGTTGTTACTCAGGCCACTTCGACGAAAATTGCCATTGACAGCACAACCGATAAAATAGCCGATAAAGAATATGAAAACGTGCTACAACCAATCAAACAACGAATTGACAAGCAAATGGATGTTGTTATCGGTCAGGCGGCAGAAACAATGACAGGTCATGCTCCCGAAAGTTTGCTTTCCAATTTTAATGCGGATGTGTATCGAAAAGTAGCTTCCGGGTTTTTGGGGGACAGTGTTGATATTGCAGTTGTGAATCTAGGCGGATTGCGTACGGTTATCCCGAAAGGGAACATTACTGTTCGTAAAGTATTTGAACTGATGCCATTCGAAAATGAACTCGTTATTCTCTGGTTGCGCGGCGATAAAATATACGATTTGCTTCAGTTCTTTGCCAGCGTAGGTGGCGAAGGGGAATCAGGTATCCGAATGGAAATAAAAAATGGAAAAGCTGTAAATATTAATATTGATGGAAAACCGCTTGAAAAAGATAAACTGTACAGCATTGCAACAAACGATTATCTGGCAGGCGGAAACGACAAAATGTTACAGTTGGCACAATATGAAAAACGGGTGAATACCGGATTAAAAATACGTACTGTTTTGCTCGATTATATCAAAAATGAAACCGCGAAAGGGAAAAAGATTCAATCGCGACTGGACGGGAGAATAACAATTATTCACTAATATAAGAACCCCTAGCCCCTAAAGGGGAACTTAATTACTTCATTCTATTTAAATTGAAATCAATAATTATGGATAAGAAATATATACAAAACGAAACTAATACAATTCCCCTTCAGGGGTTAGGGGTAAATTACCCTTTAGGGGTTGGGGGTAAAACAATTCCCCTTCAAGGGTTAGGTGTTCTTTTATTTCTATTTTTATCAATTTCTGTTTTTGCCGGACAAAAAATCCATCTGGTAATTTTGCACACAAATGATACGCACAGTCAGGTAGAACCGACTGAAAAATCCAATCAAAAAACATCCGATATGGGCGGTTACGCCCGACGAATGGGTGTAATCAAAGAGATTCGACAGAAAGAAAAAAATGTGCTTTTGGTGGATGCGGGCGATTTTTCGCAAGGGACACCCTATTTTAATTTCTACAATGGTCGGATTGAAATTGATGCTATGAACCGGATGAAATATGATGCCGGAACACTTGGAAATCATGAATTTGATAACGGAATAGATACCCTGTCGCTTATTCTTAAAAATGCAAAGTTTCCGATTATTAGCTCCAATTACGATTTGAGTAAAACTACTCTTTCCGATGAAGTGAAACCTTATTTAGTACTCGAACGCTATGGATTGAAAATCGGAATCATGGCTTTGGATATCACTCCTAAAAGTCTGATTATCGAAAGCAATTACAAAGGGTTGATATTTAAAGATCCTGTTGAAACAGCCAACGAAGTTTCAACCTTTCTAAAAAAGCAGGAGAAATGTGATCTGATAATTTGTTTGTCACATTTAGGAGTTTCTTCCGATCTTGAAGTTGCGCACCAAACCCGCTATATCGATGTAATTATTAGTGGTCACTCGCACAGTATGGTTAGCAATACAACTGAGAAGAATGCTGCTGGAAAACCGATTGTAATTGCACAGGTTGGCAAAAGTGGTTTGTATCTGGGTCGGGTCGATCTGGAGTTGGAAAAGAAATAATGTATGAATTTTAAAAAATCAGTATGGATAAACCGATAATTATTGAAATGTATTACACACTTTCATGTCCCAATTGTAAAACACTGAAACGATTACTTGATGAAGTTCTTCCTGAATTTGGAGATAAATTTGAATTCAAAAAAACTTTAGCAAACGGACTGCCGGGGATGATAAAAACCATGAAATTAGGTATTCATTCAGTGCCAGCATTACTGATAAATAACGAAATAATTTATAGATCTGTTCCAAAAAAACAAGAATTAATCACTAAATTAAAAACATATTAAAATGGAAGAAAACAAAAAATTAAGATGTCCGCTTGGTGTTCCAGGTGGAATTATTGCAATATTAATTGGAATAACAGGAATAATTCTCAATAGCATAAACTTCAATTTATCGGGGCTTTTAGTCTCCATCGCGTTGGTTATAATTGGTGCTCCGTTTGTACGGTTTGTTCTTATGGTTCATTCGGCCAATGACAGACTCGATGAACTGGAAAGAAAGATGAATGAAAAGAAATAAAACCAATTATTACAATTCGGATTTAGCTAAATAATTATATCTCAAAGCAATATTCAAAGTGCATAATATCTTTTAAAGATATATGCACTTTTTGTTTTATAAATTCTACTGCGTTCTAAAACAATATTTAGCGGAATGTATAAAAAAGCAGATACTAAAATATTGAATTATATTTGTTAAACACAAAATATTTTCTGTCAAGATAAATAAATACAATATTAGATGAAAATTAAATCCAAATTATGAAGTGAATTGAAAGTGAACATAAAAACGATTCGTGTTGTTTTAAAGGTAATTATTTCGAAATAATTAAAAACCGTTTATCATGAATGAATCCGATGAAAACAAGATGTATTTACCCTCACAAGAGGTTATAGATCAGGCTAACGTCAAGGAATATGACAAAATGTATCAGTATTCTATCTCAAATCCGGAGCAGTTCTGGGCTGAACAGGCCGAACATCTGGGATGGTACAAAAAATGGGATAAAGTGCTGGATAATTCCAACCCACCTTTTTACAAATGGTTTGCCGGAGCAAAAACCAATATTGTTCACAACGCCATCGATCGACATCAACACACCGAAGTACGAAACAAACTGGCTCTGATATGGGAAGGCGAACCCGGTGATGTCCGTTCTCTTTCGTATCATGCTTTGAACAGGGAAGTTTGTCAGTTTGCCAACATTCTGAAAAGTATGGGCGTAAAAAAAGGTGACGTGGTTACGATTTATATGCCACAAATTCCCGAACAGCTTTTCGCCATGCTGGCATGTGCTAAAATTGGTGCGATTCATAGTGTGGTATACGGTGGTTTCAGTCACGAAGCGTTGGCAGATCGGATTAACGACGCCAACAGCCGAGTTGTAATTACAGCTGATGGAGGATTTCGTCGGGGAAAAGTAGTGGAAATGAAATCGGTGGTTAATAAAGCTATGGAACTTTCGCCAACTATGGAGATTTGCATCACCGTTAAACGCACCAATAGTGATGTATATATGGAGAATGGACGTGATTATTGGTATCACGATTTGGTAGGGCTACCCATTGCGTCGACGAAATGTGAAACTGAAGTTATGGATGCTGACGATACTTTGTTTTTACTTTATACTTCCGGTTCTACGGGGCGTCCGAAAGCTTTAATTCATACGCATGGCGGTTACGGGGTATATGTTTCTACCACGCATCGCATGGTTTTCGATATCAAACCTGATGATCGATATTGGTGTGCAGCCGATCCGGGATGGGTTACAGGTCATAGTTATATTGTATACGGACCTTTGATTAACGGAGCCACTATTATTATGTACGAAGGCGCACCGAATTATCCTTATCCCGACCGTTGGTGGAAAATGGTGGAACGTTACGGCATTAATATTCTCTACACCTCTCCTACCGCCATTCGCGGATTGATGCGCTTTGGAGATTCATGGCCAAACCGCAATGATTTAAGCTCACTCCGGCTTTTAGTTTCTGTTGGTGAACCTATCAACCCCGAAGCCTGGCGCTGGTTCTATGAAGTAATTGGAAATAAGAAATGTCCGATAATGGATACATGGTGGCAGACTGAAACAGGCGGATTTATGATAACTCCTTTGCCTATCACTCCATTGAAACCCGGATCAGGAACAAAGCCGTTTTTCGGAAATGAAATCGCCGTGGTGAATGATGAAGGCGATGAAGTGAAAGCGGGAGAAGAAGGCACATTGGTGATTAAAACACCGTGGCCGGGAATGACGGCAGGCATTTTCAAAGACCCGGACCGCTATCAGGAAATTTATTGGTCGAAATACAAGAAACAGGGTTGGTATCTGACAGGTGATTCAGCAAAACGAGATAAAGATGGTTATTTCTGGATTATCGGACGAACGGATGATGTGATTAAAGTTAGCGGTTACCGTCTGGGAAGCGCTGAAATTGAAAGCGTTATGATTAGTCACCCGGCCATAGCGGAAACGGCAGCCATTGCCCTACCCCACTCACTGAAGGGAAACTGCATTCATATTTATGCTATTTTACGAAACGGATACGAACCAAGTCCGCAACTGGAAGCGGAATTAATCAACTACATGGTGACGCATATGGGACCGATTGCTAAACCCGAAGCGATTACTTTTGTAGATCAACTTCCGAAAACTCGTAGTGGAAAGATTTTGCGCCGTTTGCTGAAAGCAAGAGCGTTGGGATTGCCTGAAGGAGATATAAGTACATTGGAGGATTAATGAAAATTGAAAGCAATAAAAAAGCTTCGAAATAAAATTCCGAAGCTTTTTTTATATTGTTGTATGTAGGTTTATTTTTTACCTTCCATGCGTTTTGCATAACGGTTCATAAACTTATCAACACGACCTGCAGTATCTACAAGTTTCGATTTACCAGTGTAGAAAGGGTGTGATGAACTAGAGATTTCCATTTTTACCAATGGATAAGTAACACCATCAATTTCGATAGTTTCTTTCGTGTTTACGGTTGAGCGTGAAATAAAGGTGTCGTCATTCGACATATCTTTAAAAGCTACCGCACGATAATTTTCAGGATGGATTCCGCTTTTCATATTTGTATGTTTTAATTTATTTTCTTTCTTATTCTTTGGGCTTGCAAAAGTACTAATTTTCATCTAATTATCAAACAAAATCTGTAAGTTTTATTTTTGTAGGAAGATATTTAATCTTAAATTGAAATTAAAAGTGTGTAAATAGTTGAATTTCAGAGAGTATTAAATTCCAAATTTTTATTTTGATCCTAAATACAATAAGAGCATTCCCACCAAAACACCAATTAAGTCAACCATTTTAAGTTTGATATTTTTATCTTTCATAATCATAGCTCCATACAGAAACGGTACGACTACGCCTGCTCTTCGAATGGTGGAAACGACCGAGATAAGCGAACCAGGCAAAGATAAGGCATAAAAATATACAAAATCGGCAGAAACTAAAAATAATGAAATAAAAGCAATAGACCATCTGAACTGAAAAGGTGTCGTCTTTTTTCGAGTTGGTGCCCATAAAAACAGGACTATTATTCCCATGATAATGGCTTGATAAAAAGTATAATACACCTGAACAGCCATGTGATCAAATTGTTTCATTAAATATTTGTCGTACAATCCGCTAACAGCACCTGTCAATGTGGCCATAATGATAAACCAGAACCACTTGTTGGTTTTGAATGAAATGCCTTCCTTTTTGCCGACAACAGAAAAAAGGAAAAATGACAGCAAAGTGATGCCAACTCCGGCAGCCTGATAAATATTTAGTTTTTCTCCAAAAATCAAGACAGCTCCCAAAACCACCCAAACCGGCTGAGTCGCTTTAATCGGCGATGCAATAGAAAGTGGCAAATGTTTCATGGCAAAGTAGGCGAAAAGCCATGAACTGAGTACTATAATTGCTTTGGCAATAAATAAAAGATGTGTGTGAAAATCTACTTTTGGAACGAAAAACAAAGTCCCTCTGAGTAATTCAGGATAAAACTGAGAAATCAAAAGAAACGGTAGAAGTGTTGTACAAGAAAATAATATGGAAGTAAAAAGAACTGGAATAACTGCATTATTTTGTAGCGAAACTTTTTTAAAAACATCGTACGAACCAAGCAACAGCGCTGAAATAAAAGCAAGGATTAACCACATGAATTAATGAATAAGAGCCCCTAGTCTGGACATGCCAGAATCAAGAACAAAGATGTTAGACAAAAGAACAAAGACAAAAGAAAACCACAAAAAAAGTAATTTGAAAGTTAAAGTACTAGGTCATAAAGAGAGAAATAGTTCGTTTTAAAATATATTAAAAAAAAATTCCATAGCCTTCAAAACTCTCTCTTATTCCCCCTTTAGGGGGTTAGGGGGCATGAGTCTATAGAAATGAATATATCTTTTGGATACTGAATATCAACCAGATAAAGCCCATGAGCGGGTACTGACACTCCTGCTTTACAACGGTTTTTGACTTCGATAACTTCACGGAATTCTTCAACTGACATCCGATGACGACCGACTTCGAAAAGTGTGCCGACTATCGCACGAACCATATTTCTCAAAAATCGATCTGCTTCGATGGTGAAGACCCATTCATCATCCTGTTTTGTCCATTTTGCCTGCGAAATGACGCAATTATTGGTTTTCACATCTGTATGTAACTTACTAAAACTGGTAAAATCACGATATTCCTTTAGCATTTTAGCAGCTTTATTCATCAATTCAAAATCAATATCTTCACTCACTTTTGCAGCCAGTTCCTTTTTAAAAACATTTTTACAAGTTACTACATGATATTCATATAGGCGGGAAATAGCGTCAAAACGAGCATGAACATTCGGCTTTACTTCAATAATCCGGGAAACGGAAATATCATTCGGCAAAAAACTATTGAGTTTGACAACCAAATCAAAATCAGCCGGTAAGTCTGATTCTAAAACGAAATGAGCAACCATCATTTTAGCATGAACT
>JBBRTR010000046.1:0-20163 GCA_038244215.1 Bacteroidales bacterium | reverse complement strand
TTGTTGAAAATTCAGGAGCTGAAATGGAATATGTTTATAAAACAGGAATGAGATTTTAATAGTAAAACAAAAACAGAAATTAGTTATAAATCTGTCAAGCTAATTTAGGACAAGACAGTTGTAAGAGGTCATTTCGAAAGTGTAAGAGGTCATTTCGAAGTTGTAAGAGGTCATTTCGAAAGTGTAAGAGGTCATTTCGAAGGTGTAAGAGGTCATTTCGAAAGTGTAAGAGGTCATTTCGAAGTTGTAAGACGAGGTTTCGAAGTTGTAAGAGGTCATTTCGAAGTTGTAAGACGAGGTATCGAAGTTGTAAGAGGTCATTTCGAAAGTGTAAGAGGTCATTTCGAAGTTGTAAGAGGTCATTTCGAAAGTGTAAGAGGTGATTTCTTGACTGTAAGACGTGGTTTCGCAGTTGTAAGAGGTGATTTCTTGACTGTAAGACGAGGTTTCGCAGTTGTAAGACAAAAGATAAAAGACAAAAGACAAAAGATAAAAGACAAAAGACATAAGAAACGCGAATTGGGTGAGCCGGTTCGTGTTTTTTAATACCAGCAATTGTGGCAAACTGCTTTGCGGGCGAGGTTGTAGGTAATCATCATTTCATGAGTTCCAAATGAACCGTAACGGATGCCGCCGAAATGATAGTCGTAGCTGTAGGATAAATGAATGGCATCGGTAATGTTGAAACCGAAGATCATTCCGGCTTCACTTTGGGTGCGATAAAAGACGCCTAAATCGAACAGATCGGGTTTGTCGGTGAGGCCATTGAATTGACGGAATTTAAAATAACTGGTCAGGTTGAATTCTACCTGATATATGTTGGCATATTGAATTCCGCAGATTCCGGCTCCGAGATTCACGGTAGCATTTGATTCCTGATGATATTTGGCATACACAAAATTGGTATTGGTTTGCAAAGGCCGGTCGGATGGGAACAACGACATTAAGTTCTGACTTGCTGCACCTATTTTTAGTATTTTATTCGAAAGTTCAATACCCAAATCGGCATTGAAACGATGGGCAGCTGTCATTTGTGAAATCGTATTGCCACTTTCTGAAGCCATATTTACTTTGGATAAATCGTATGAAAATGATTGATAATCTCCCCCAAGTCCCAAATGAAACTGCCAATCGTAATTGAACAGAATGGCGTAAGCATACGACAAATTTATATTGGTTGTATTCGTGTACCCGATTCGATCCTGTATCAGATTTAAAGCCAATTGAGTGTGGAAGTCTTCGAAATAAGTACTGGCAGAACCAAAAAACGTGGTGGGTGCGCCTTCAATTCCTACCCATTGTTTGCGGGAGGCCATGCTGAAAACTGCCTGATATTTATCGTAAACAGAAGCCGGATTGATATATGCCATGTTTCCCCAGTAGTTATTCAACCGGATATTCGATTGAGCAACCACTGAAAAAGTGAGAATGAGATATGTAAGTAATGAAATGATTTTCTTCATAACTTTACGGTCTGAAAACAGTTATATATCCCTCTTTCGTCTTGACTTGAGTTCCGGAATTGTAATACAGCACATAAAAATAAGTATCGTTGCTAACCGTTCTGTTTTTATATTTTCCATCCCAACCATCCGTTCCGTCGTGCAATAAAATTCCGTTTCGGTTGTAAATCTGAACACGATAACCCGGCATAAATAACTGATTTTGGCTGTCACCATTGGGTGTAATCGTGTTGGGAATATTGAGATAACTCACACCTGTGACAATCACGCTGTCGCACTTATTTCCCATCTGAATCACTTGGGTAAATGTTCCCGCATGATCATACACTTTTCCATTGAGCGTGTACACTTCGCCGGGAACTAATTGGACAGTTTGCGAAATGTTGACACCGTGATCCATTTTCAGGGTCAGATTTATGATACTGTCACATCCTTCCGAATTCTGAAGCTTTACATGATAAGAACCGGGTTGGTTGAAACTTTGCCCATCAATTTCAAAAGTTTCGCCTTCGCAGAAGCTGGCAACTTTCATGGAACTGGTCCGTGGATTTGTATTTAAAAACAATGTAGCCACACTGTCACAACCAGGAGGGGTTATAAAACTTGCGGTATAAACGCCTTCTTTCTTGCAACTTAATCCATTCCATTTATAAGGCAAATCCGATGCACAAATAGTTAGTTCAGTTGTTGAAATAAGTGGAGATTGAACTACAAGTTCCAAAGTGGCAATACTATCACAACCCACACTATTAGCATAATGACTGGAATAAGTTCCACCATCGGTATACACTTTTTGATTCCAGGTATAAGGTAACTGCAAGGGACAAATGACAATTTTGTGGTACGAACCGCTTGGAGAATTAACGGTCACAACAGCACTTCCGCTTTGATCATTGCTACAAGCTGTGGTGCCGGCATCTTGTACACTGAGCAAATTATAAGCATAAACTCCGGCTGTAGTCGTGGGTTGTGATACCGATACACTGTTTCCGACTGTGGTGCTAACTGTTTGAACTGCGCCACCGTTTAGCGTATATCTAAAGATATAAGGTGCTGTTCCGCCTGCTCCGCTAAAGATTACATGAGGGGCTGTTTCATTTTGACATGTAGCTGTTGTACCGGAGATACTTGCCGTTGGCAATGGATTAACGGTTATTTGCAAGGATTTAACCAGCCCAATACAATTCTCTTGTGTTTGTTCCTGTACTGTCAATGTATATGTGCCTGCTGTTGTCCAATTAATATCCACCGAATTGGTGGTTGATGCCTCAGGACTTCTTCCATTTATCTGCCAACTATAGCTTGAGCCGGAAGTAGGAGCTACATAATAATTTTTAGAAGTACCCATACATACCACATCCGGTTGATCGGATTGTGCCATACTCTGCACAACACTCATCAGTGTTATGAAAAGGATGATTAAGTATGATGCACTTTTCTTCATTGCTTTTTTCAAACGTACTTTATATCAAACCTGCCAACAATTTACATTTTCAATTTGGTATTCTCTGTTTTCATTACAGGCCATTGGCTGTTCCAATAAATCTAATTGTGTAGTTTCAGTTACAAAAACTTACACACAATTGTATATATACGACTTAACTAAGTATTTTTTCTTTTTCCATTTTGCCAAGCACTCTCACTGCCCTAAAGCAGTGAGAGATTACTTAACTTACTAATTTAGTATTAGTGACTATTAAAATAATTCTAATTGTGATAAATTGGTGAGGTGTTCACTGGAGGATAAACCGTTACCGTCACCTTAAAGCTAACTCCTGAACAGCTGCCAGAGCTTGGGGTAACGATATAATCTACATTGATAGCAGCAGGGGTCGAGTTAGTGAGTGTGCCACTGATATTTGTTGCACCACTGCCTGAAGCTAAGCCGGTAATTCCAGCTACTACAGGAACATTCCATGTATAGGTAGTTCCCGTAGGAACTATATCAGTTCCAGTGATTGGGCTAACGGTAAATGTTTCTCCACTACAAATTGCAGTAGGCTTATTTGCTATCGTTGGCTTTGGATTCACGGTTACCGTTACTGTAAAGCTAGCTCCTGAACAAGTACCAGAGCTTGGAGTAACGATATAAACTACATTGATAGCAGCGTTGGTCGTGTTGGTGAGTGTACCGCTGATATTAGCATCACCACTGCCTGAAGCTAAACCGGTAATTCCAGCTACAACAGGAGCATTCCATGTATAGGTAGTTCCCACTGGGACTATATCAGTTCCAGTGATTGGGCTCACGGTAAAGGTTTCTTCACTACAAATGGTCGTAATCTTATTTGCTATTGTGGGTTTTGGATTCACCGTTACCGTTACCGTAAAGCTCGCTCCTGAACAGGTGCCAGAGTTTGGAGTAACGATATAAACTACATTGATAGCGGCGTTGGTCGTGTTCGTGAGTGTTCCGCTGATATTAGCTGCGCCACTGCCTGAAGCTAAACCGGTAATTCCAGCTATTACAGGAGCATTCCATGTAAAGTTCGTTCCCACTGGGACTATATCTGTTCCTGTGATTGGGCTCACGGTAAAGGTTTCTTCACTACAAATGGTTGTAGTCTTATTTGCTATCGACGGCAACGGATTTACTTTTATATCAATAGTAACACGAGCTCCGATACATAGATATTGATTAGTTTCAACTACCTGCAAAGTATAGTCACCTGGCTTAGTCCAATTAACCGTAATAAGGTTCGGAGTTGCACCGGCAGTAATA
This sequence comes from Bacteroidales bacterium, assembly GCA_038244215.1. Classification (GTDB taxonomy): domain Bacteria; phylum Bacteroidota; class Bacteroidia; order Bacteroidales; family Paludibacteraceae; genus Paludibacter. The sequence continues at coordinate 15,978 of JBBRTR010000046.1, read as the reverse complement.
GTACCTGCCGTAGGATCGCTTATGCTCCAGTCATAAGTAGATAAAGGTGTAAGAATCACACCATACGGTTCGTTGGAATTAAGACAGACTGAATGAGGTGATGTCTTGAATGGATAAGGCCCTTGAGCCATAATACCCGTCACGTTTACTGCAAGCAACAGCACCACTGTGAGCCATTGAAAAAAATGTTTACTTGTTTTCATACTATGTAAATTTGAATATTTAATGCTCTAATAATTTAAAATCTATTTCTATTTCTATTTATTGATGATATATATCTGATCTAAAAGTTTCAGGATTAACTGTTACCTCATAATTAACCGCTTTACCGGTACAACCATTGGCTGTTGGTGTAATGACATAAGTTACTGTTCCTACTGTTGAATTACTAGGATTGATAAGAGTCTGAACAGGTATTGTGTCAGTTCCACTGGTAGTAAATCCAGTAATAGCAGTACCCGTTGATGCTGTCCATTCAAAAGTAGTTGAGGCAACATCTGATGTCAGCGTAACTAAAGTTGTACTTGTTCCTGAACAAATGGTTTGAGTTAATGATGTATTTGTTACTGTTGGTGTTGGGTTTACTGTTAGATTAATTGTAATCGTGCTATCACAACCTGCAACATTTGGAACCACAGCAGTTTTAGTTCCCGAAGTAGTATAAACCTTTCCATCAGGAGCGGTATAGGAATCACAAACTATTGAGTTAATTGTTGCAGTCGAAGGTTTATTTACTATCACAACAATTGAAGATAAGTCACTTTCACAACCTCCATAGCTTTGACTAACATAATAGGTGGTACTTCCAGCCGTCGTTGTTGTTGGTATTGGTGCAAGTGTACTGCTAGCCCCACCAATCTTTTCATACCATAACAAATTTGAACCGCTTGCCGTCAATGCTAAAGCTGTACTACCCAAGCAGTAGGAAACGGGGGATATTACTATTGGAGCATCCGGTTTCCGATTAATTGATATGCTGCTTGTATTATTTGCTGAACTTGCTTCTAATCCGCTGTAAGATACAGTTGCATTGTTCACCCAATTTGATCCGGTAGTCGGCTTGAATTTTATTAAAATTGGAGGATAAGAATTACCAAAAGCTAATACGTCAGTTCTGGTAAAAGTATAGATATTACCAATGTTCGAAACCGTCCAACCAGTACCTGAGGCAGTTATAACGGTTAATCCGGCAGGAATTGTGTCTTTTACAGTAACTGTTTCTGCGCCAATGCTATTTTCAGTACCATTGTTTGAAACAAGAAGTGTGAAAGTATTGCCATTAACAGGGTCTACACATGCATTATCTATAGTATTATCAATTACAAAGTCAGCATTTAAAACTTTTGTTGTTACCGAAAAACTATTATTTGTCAAATCTTCGTCTGTTATACCGGTTGGTACAGGATCAATTGCCACTGAATTTTTTAATATACCACCTCCAGCCGGTAAATTTGTAATAGTACCAACAACTGTGAAAGTTGACATAGTATTGGCATCCATATTCAAAGTCGGAACAAACGGATTGGCAAATCCTGATGTTTTTGGAACTCCACTTACAAATCCTGTCGCTGTATTTGTTGCTTTTCCATAATTATTGAAAGTAATGCTATTTATTTTCAAGATTCCACCACCCGGAACAATGATATTATCAAGACCGTCTTTTATCGTATCAGTCATTAATAAGTTACTTAAATATGACGTTGTTGAATTATAGACGTTAATAGTGTATGTAATTTGATCATTGACTTTGGCATTTAATTTATCTACATTTTTATCAACCCGAACTCCACCTGGAGTTGTTATTATTAAATTTCTGATTTCATGATAATTTACTCCGCCACCCGTAGAAGCTGCAAATCCTACCTTTAAACTTGCCGGAGGTGGAGTTGTAGTGGTATAAGTAAGCAGAGTAGAGTCTGGAGTTGTTTGTGAAGTTCTCCAAACTACCTTTATATCATATTTACCATTATTGGGAATGACAGTAATTTTAACCCTTCGATAAAAAGCAGCATCGGTGGGTCTGTTTGAATTTACAGTATTATAATCAATTGAATTCAGATTTGAGCTAGAAACCGTTTGAAGTTGATTAGTTGCTAACCATGTATTGGTCGTTGCAGGCTTATTTGTAGTCGGTCCTCTCAGTGTTACTGAGTTGCATTTTAATCCTATGCCGCCATTTCGGCCTTCAGTGGGATTTGAAAAATTGCCATATTCGTCTAATCCAATACCGATGTATCCACCTGCCAGCCCTGTTGTTGTTCCGGCTACTGTATTAGGTGCATAACCCAGAGAACCACCATAACCCCCCAACGTAAAAGTTGCTTTTGCATCAAAAAGGAATATACCAATACCATCCGCACCATTATATGTAGGATCAGGCGATGATCTCCAGATTTTATATTCAAAATCAATTAAAGCACCTAAAGTGGAAGGGAAAGTTGAATTAATATAGGTGAAACCTTTTTGATTTGTATTACTATTGGATAGTCTCAACCACCCGTCAGCAACAGGGTCAACTCCTCCGGCCGTCAAGAATGCTGTAGGATTTCCTCCCATAATGACAGCACTACTCACACTGCCTGTTCTGAAATTTTCTGTAATCGTAAATTGCGCCTTAGCCGTGGAAACAAATATACAATTACTAATTGCCAAAATCAGGGCAATAGTAAAACTCCGGACATGTATATTCATCATATTTTGTGGATTAAAACAATTGTTTTCTGATCATATTTTTATGAACAGGCTTATAAAACCAATAATTCTCAAGTTAAAAAAAGGAAGAGGTTAAGCGGTGTAAACAAGTCGTAAAAGGGATAGATTATTCAATACAAATAGAAATGTATATCTGATAATAAATTGCGTAAAATAACATTTTATAACACGCCGATTTTATGACAGAAAATGTGTTTTTTTAATGTTATATTAAGTACTGAAAATAATGCTACAAGCACTTGTAATAATAATTTTAATTTTGTGTTAAAGCAGGAAAAATCATAGTTATGACTTCAAAACTACATAATACATTTAATAAATGCAATACTTTAGATGGAAATAATAAAAAGATTTAACGGTACGAAATAGTCGTTCTTTACACTAATATTTTCTAAAACAGCAAATAATATTGCTTAGAAAAAGACTTATTAAATTGAATAAATGCTAAAGAAATAAAAAGCCATTTTGATATGAATCAAAATGGCTTTTAAATAGAAATAGTACTAAAAATAATTTTTATACCATCAGCTTTTTATATCGAATTCGTTTCGGGCTTTCGTCGCCCAGACGCATTTTCTTATTTTCTTCGTATTCGGAGTAAGAGCCTTCGAAAACAAATATTTCAGAATTACCTTCGAATGCAATAATGTGTGTACAAATTCGGTCGAGGAACCAGCGGTCATGACTAATAACCACCGCACAACCTGCAAATGCTTCCAAGCCTTCTTCCAATGCGCGTAAGGTGTTTACGTCAATATCATTGGTCGGTTCATCGAGTAGCAGAACGTTTGCTTCCGATTTTAAAGTCAAGGCAAGATGCAATCGGTTTCGTTCACCGCCGGAAAGTATACCACAGAGTTTCTCCTGATCGCCACCGGCAAAGTTGAATCTCGATAAATAAGCTCGTGCATTTATTTCTTTTCCTCCGACACGAATAAATTCTGTTCCGCCCGAAATAACCTGATAAACCGATTTTTCAGGATCAATATCGGCGTGGCTTTGATCGACGTAACCAATTTTGACCGTTTCACCTACTTCGAAAGTTCCTTTATCAGCTTTTTCCAAATTCATCATCATGCGGAAAAGTGTTGTTTTACCTGCTCCATTTGGACCAATAATTCCAACAATTCCATTTGGAGGAAGCATGAAGTTCAGATTCTCAAATAATAGTTTTTCACCGAATGCTTTGGAGACATCTATGGCTTCCACCACTTTATTCCCCAAGCGAGGTCCGTTTGGAATAAATATTTCGAGCTTTTCTTCTTTTTCTTTCTGGTCGGCATTGATTAATTTATCATAGGCTTCCAAGCGAGCTTTTCCCTTGGCATGACGTGCTTTAGGAGCCATTCTCACCCATTCCAACTCGCGTTCTAAGGTTTTTCGGCGTTTACTGGCTTGCTTTTCTTCGCCTGCCATTCTTGCTGTTTTTTGTTCGAGCCACGAAGTATAGTTTCCTTTCCATGGAATGCCTTCGCCGCGGTCGAGTTCCAGAATCCAACCCGAAACATTATCCAAGAAATATCGGTCGTGCGTAATGGCAATAACTGTTCCGGCATATTGTTGCAGATGATGCTCCAGCCATTCAACAGATTCGGCATCGAGGTGGTTGGTAGGTTCATCGAGTAATAAAATATCCGGATTGCGAAGCAGCAAACGGCATAAAGCAACACGTCGGAGTTCTCCTCCGGAAAGGTTTTTTATCAAAGCTTCTTCGGGTGGACAACGCAATGCATCCATGGCACGTTCCAGTTTATTATCCAGATTCCAGGCATCGGCATGATCGAGCAAATCCTGCAATTCACCCTGACGGGCAATGAGTTTATCAAAATCTGCATCCGGTTCGGCAAATTGTTCGTTGATTTTGTCATATTCGGCAATCATATCCACAATTTCCTGTACGCCCTGCTGCACAATTTCTTTCACGGTCTTAGTCGGATCAAGTTTGGGATCTTGTTCCAAATAACCTACGGAATAACCGGGTGAGAAAACAACTTCGCCATCGAATGATTTCTCGACTCCGGCAATGATTTTCAATAGCGTCGATTTACCTGAGCCATTCAAACCGATGATACCGATTTTGGCACCGTAGAAAAACGAAAGGTAAATGTTGTTCAATACTTTTTTTTGTGGAGGAAACGTCTTACTGACGCCCACCATTGAGAAAATAACTTTTTTATCGTCAGCCATATACTTATTTATGATTTTAGATTTACTATTTTAGATTGGGAGTGCAAAGATACAAAGAATGAAGTAAACCGGAAAATCAATTGATAGTCTATTCGACTATATAATCGGTTGGTCAAAATGCTAACAATCGACAATTGTAATGATGTTGAAAAAAATCGAAAGCAGAGAAAACAATGAGAATGGACAAAGGAGATCATGAAAAATATTGATTCACTCACGTATATCAATATCAAAAGCAACGATCTCGTTTATTTTGTAATGGCTTATAAAAAACCTTTTGATATTTTAATTATCAATGTGTTAGTTTCTAAACTAATCTTTAATTTCCGCTTTTACTTCTTTTTCGAGCAATATCAGTTTGTCATTCATTACAGAAAATACACCCGAAGCTTTACCACGTATATCTTCAGAAATTTGCTTTATACGGTCTATGGTTTGCTCCCGTGTCAATGCAGCAACTTCCGCATAATCAGTATCAACCCATGAACTTTCCATTTTAGAATAGCGTTTTACATAAGTTTTGTCCGTAATCCTCGTTTCAATATTTGCCGTTTCCGTCTTTAAGTAGGTATCGATGTATCCCATTAAACTAATAGGTGCAAAATACTTTTTGAGTGAGTCTATTTTTTCGGAATAATTCGTAAAAACTTCATGAACCGTTTTGGCTATCACGATTTTCTTGTCTGCATCAATCGCACTGTCCGTTGTACTAGGTATTATTGCTCCATACGATGCCTGACACATAAGAATAAGCAAGAGGATCTGGAATAATTTTTTCATTTTGAAGTTTTTGATTTGTTTATTTCTGATTGGATGCAAAACTAAAGGTATTGATTCCTTTTCTGTTACATTATTGTTCCAAAGAGTTGTAAGATTTACAGATTCTTCATCAAGTCCTGATAATTTCCTGTTTAGTCATCTTAGAAAGCAACAGAAATTTATGCTTCAAATATTAAATTTTATGGATTTCGTGGAAAATTATGCTCTGATGACCTTTCAGAAACTAAAAAACGCTTATATTTGCAACCGATTCAGCAAAGCTTAACTGTTTTTCCGGTTTTGATTGCTAAATTTGCCTCTTTAGCTCAGTTGGTAGAGCAATTCATTCGTAATGAATAGGTCGCGGGTTCGAGTCCCATGAGAGGCTCTGTTTTTACAGCTTAGGATGAAATTTTGAGATGATAGTGAAATCAGTATTAAAAACAGCCGGTCGCATTACTGCAACCGGCTGTTTCAATCTTTTTATGAAATCCTATTAATTACGGTTCAAATTCAAATGCTTTCTGAAATCAATCATGCCTTTGAACTGTCTGTCAATAGTACAAACAGGTACAACCTGTGAAGATTTTACTTTCGATTGACTTGAAACCGCTTTGAATGCTCCCATAGATATATGGGTCAATGCCTGATTCAGACATTCATCGTTCGTGTTTCCCCATGATAAATAATATGAATCATAGGCTATTACTCCTGGATATTGAGTAGATCCGGGCGTCATTCCCGAATAGTAACTGCCTTCATTATTTGCATTTCTCGTTTCCATCGAAACAGCATACAAATCATAACCTTCTTTTGGAGTTGTCTGGTTTTCAGTATATCCAATCGGGGTAGCCCAGAAACCGCAGGGTTTTCCATAGGTTGTTTGTCCGATTATAAAAAGACTGCCGCTATAATACGGACGCAGGTTATTGATAAGCAATTCCGATGCTGATGCTGTTCCTCCACTCACGATAAAGTATATTTTTTCGGGTTGAAACGTATTCGTTTTGTTGAAGTTTGTTGTCAAATCAAATTTTTGCTTTGTATAATATTGAGTCAACATCGTATTCATATTATTGGAATACATTCGTTTCGTGTTGGCTGATACCGGTGCAATAAGATTGCAGAATTTTTCGCAAGTTTCAACTGATCCTCCGCCATTATAGCGCAGATCAATAATCAAATCCTGAACCCCGCTGTTTTCAAACCGCGTAATCGTGTTGGTAATTTCAGTTTGTGCCGGTGCTCCCAGAAATTCATTGAAAACCATATAGCCTACCTTTTTTGTTCCTGCTGTGTACATCGTATCGCACAAAACGCTGTTGATAGAATAGGATTTAGCAGACACCGATACATCCTTTGTTGTTCCATCCGCTTTTTTAAACGTGAATGTCGAACTGTTTGAATTAAAAAGTGCTTTTGTCATATTCGCGTAACCTGCCGAAGTCGAAACCAAATAACCATCGGTACCGACGGTAGGATGAACTTCCGTACTTCCGTTAATCTTAACCACTTCGAACGAACGTTCAATTCCGGCTGCCGCGGCAGGAGAATTCTTGTACACGTAGTTAACGAAAAATGAAATTTCATTTGCAGGATTGTAACCCACTGTTACCATAAATCCAAAATCGCCATTTGCCGTTCCTCCCTGAATTTCTCCGCTCAAACTGCCAATTTTATCCAGAAAACTATAGCGGTCAATCGGATTGCCGGTTTGAGGATCAATTTTTAATCCAATCAGAAAATCGAGGGCATCTTGTGCTTTCGTATATTTATTCTCTTTAAAAGTGGAAGGCAATGCATCCTCCCATAAATAAATATCCTTCATGTTCGAATATATTTCGGTCGACCAGGATTGTTCTTTAAGAGTTATTTCGTCTTTTTTACACGAAGAAAACGCTATTACAAACAGAAATGGGCATAATACCCCTAAGCGGAAATGTTTCATTGGATTATTATTTAGCTGTTAATTTTAATGAGCACCAAAGGTAAGATAATTTTTTTATTTTAAATACGCTCATGGTAATATAAATTAATTTTATATAAGTCAACTGATACGTAATAGGACAAATAAATCAAATAAAGTTAGGGACAAGCGACTTCCCAGTCGCTTGATGACTATTCAAGCGACTGGGAAGTCGCTTGTCCCCACACATAAAAAAAAACCGGTCGCATCACTGCAACCGACTTTAATCTTTACTCTTTGCTCTTTGCTCTTTGTTCTTAGCTCTCAATCAATATTCATCCCAACTCTTTATCTTGATATCTTCAAAACTCATGGTGCAAAACGCCGTGATAAATGCCGAAGCCAAACGCGCATTGGTCAGTAACGGAATGTTGAAGTCAATTGCACCGCGTCGAATGATATAATCGTTTGCCAACTCACGTTTGCTCGTGTTTTTCGGAATGTTGATTACTAAATCAAATTCTTTGTTGGAAATCATATTCTTCACATTCAGATCACCTTCTTCGTCCGGCCAGTTCACCGCTGTAGCATGTACCCCGTTTTCGGCTAAGAATGCTTGTGTTCCGCGTGTTGCAAACAGCTCGAAACCTTTCTTTTGAAGTAACTGACAGGCATCCGACAGTTCTACTTTCGATTTTGCTTCTCCCGACGAAATCAGAATCCGTTTCTTTGGAATTCGGAAACCGACAGATAAAAGTGATTTTAGAATTGCTTCCGAAAAATCATCGCCGATACAACCTACTTCTCCGGTTGATGCCATATCTACACCCAAAACCGGATCGGCTTGTTGCAGACGGGCAAATGAGAATTGCGAAGCTTTAATTCCAACATAATCCAAATCGAACGCCGATTTCTCAGGCTTTTCCACAGGAAGACCAAGCATCACTTTCGTTGCCAGTTCGATAAAGTTTAGTTTCAATACTTTTGATACAAACGGGAAACTGCGTGAAGCACGCAAATTACATTCAATTACCTTGATATAATTGTCACGTGCCAGGAACTGAATGTTGAACGGGCCGGAGATATTCAATGATTTGGCTATTTCACTCGCAATTTTTTTGATACGGCGAATGGTTTCCACATAAATCTTTTGTGGAGGAAATTGCGTAGTGGCATCACCGGAGTGAACTCCTGCAAATTCCACATGTTCTGAAATGGCATAAACCAGAATTTCACCGTTTTTGGCTACTGCATCAATTTCAATTTCTTTGCAACGTTCAATAAATTCTGAAATTACTACCGGATGCTTTTTAGATACATCAGTTGCCAGTTTCAAGAAGTTTTCCAGTTGCGAAGCATCGTAGCAAACATTCATCGCCGCACCCGAAAGCACATACGATGGTCGCACCAAAACCGGATAACCGATTCCTTCCACAAATTCATTCACATCCTCGAAAGTCGTCAGCTCTTTCCAACGTGGCTGATCTATTTTCAAAGTGTCAAGCATTGACGAGAACTTGTGGCGGTCTTCCGCACGGTCAATATCAACGGCTTGTGTGCCGAGAATGTTGACGTTTGCTCCTGCAAGTTTTATGGCCAAATTGTTCGGTATTTGTCCTCCGGTCGAAACAATCGTACCCATTGGATTTTCCATATCGATAATATCCATCACACGCTCAAAACTCAACTCGTCGAAGTAAAGTCGGTCGCACATATCGTAGTCGGTCGAAACGGTTTCGGGATTATAATTAATCATTACCGAACGGAAACCTTCCTTGCGAATGGTCATCAAAGCATTTACACCGCACCAGTCAAACTCCACCGACGAACCGATTCGATAAGCTCCCGAACCGAGAACAACAACCGAACGGTGGTCACCGAGATAGTTTACGTCGGTGGTAGTACCGCCATAGGTCAGGTATAAATAGTTGGTTTGAGCCGGATATTCGGCTGCCAGCGTATCAATTTGCTTAACTACCGGAACAATACCGAGGTTTTTACGATGTTGTCGAGTAATCTTGATCATGTCGTCAATGTCGTCATTGCTGCATTTAGTCACTAGACGTGTAATCTGAAAATCAGAAAAACCCGTTAGTTTGGCTTCAAATAATAATTCGTTTGGTAAAGTTTCAAGCGAATTAAATGTATGAAGTTTGTGTTCCAATGCCACAATTCGTTCCAGTTTATACAGAAACCAACGGTCAATTTTAGTCAATTCGTGCAAACGGTCAACCGAATAACCACTGTGTAAAGCCTGAGCCAGATAAAATACACGTTTATCAGTAGGTTTTGAAAGTGCTGTATCTACATCATCAGCATAAAAATCTTTGTTAGCAACAAATCCATGCATTCCCAAACCAATCATTCTCAACCCTTTCTGGAAAGCTTCTTCAAAATTCCGTCCGATTGACATAATTTCGCCTACCGACTTCATGCTAGATCCCAATTGACGCGAAACGCCATGGAATTTACCCAAATCCCAACGTGGAATTTTGCAAACAATGTAATCGAGAGCCGGTTCGAAGAATGCCGAAGTATCTTTTGTTACCGAGTTTTTCAATTCAGGAAGTCCATAACCTAAACCAAGTTTGGCAGCCACGAATGCCAGCGGATAACCGGTTGCCTTGGAAGCCAGCGCCGAAGAACGACTTAAACGAGCATTCACTTCAATCACGCGATAATCTTCGGAAACCGTATCAAAAGCATATTGAACATTACATTCACCCACAATTCCGATATGTCGAATAATCCGAATTGCTAATTCACGAAGTTTGTGATATTCGCTGTTGGTCAATGTTTGCGAAGGTGCAACCACGATACTTTCGCCGGTATGAATGCCGAGCGGATCGAAGTTTTCCATATTACAGACCGTGATACAATTATCGTATTTATCACGAACTACTTCGTATTCAATTTCTTTCCAGCCTTTCAACGATTTTTCAACCAAAACCTGTGAAGAATAAGCAAAGGCTTTTTCAACCAATTCTCTGAGTTCAGTATCATTGTCACAGAAACCGCTTCCCATGCCACCTAAAGCATAAGCTGCGCGCACAATCACCGGATAACCCAGCTCATTCGCTGCACGAACTGCATTTTCTAAGTCGTTAACTGCTTCACTCTGTATGTATTTTACATCAATTTCAGATAGTTTTTGATTGAAAATCTCGCGATCTTCCGTATCGATAATCGACTGAACCGGTGTTCCGAGAACTTTGATATTGTATTTTTCAAAAACTTTATTTTTGAAAAGTTCTACACCACAATTCAAAGCCGTTTGACCGCCAAACGAAAGGAAAACTCCATCAGGACGTTCTTTTTCAATCACGCGCTCCACAAAATCGGGAGTAACAGGCAGAAAATATACTTTGTCGGCTATACCTTCCGAAGTTTGAACGGTTGCAATATTAGGATTGATAAGTATCGTTTCTATTCCTTCTTCTTTCAACGCTTTCAAAGCCTGAGAACCTGAATAATCAAACTCACCTGCTTCACCGATTTTCAAAGCACCCGATCCAAGAACAAGCACTTTTTTAATTTCACCTTTTTCAGCACCATTGTAAACGTGTTTAGTAATCAATTTTGCTTCACATTCTTCTTCAATCATTTCAACAATTGGCTTGCTGAAATCTTTAATGGTCTTGATAAACACATCAAACAAAAATTCTGTGTCGGTTGGTCCTGATGATGCTTCCGGATGAAATTGTGCCGAAAACCAAGGCTTGTTTTTGTGACGAATTCCTTCGTTAGTTCCATCGTTCATATTCACGAATAATGGTTCCCAATCGGCTCCAAGTGTATTATTATCAACGGCGAAACCGTGATTTTGAGAAGTGATAAAAGCGCGGTTTGTTCCAACTAATTGAACCGGTTGGTTATGACTCCGGTGACCGTATTTCAGTTTGTAAGTTTTTGCTCCGTCTGCAACCGAAAGTAACTGGTTTCCCATGCAAATTCCGAAAATCGGTTTTCCGGTTTTCATGGTTGTTTGTATGTTCCGAACAGTATCCTGAGCATATTCAGGATCGCCGGGACCATTGGAAATAAACAATCCGTCAAATTCAATGTGATTGTAGTCGTAATCCCAAGGTACGCGGATAACGGTTGTATCACGTTTCAACAAACAGCGGATAATGTTGTGTTTCACTCCACAATCCACCAAAACTATTTTATATTTTCCTTTGCCATATGTAATTACTTCGGTACAACTTACTTTTTCCACCTGATTTTCATCATCAGGATTGATAAATTCAATATCTTCTCCATCAGGAAAAACCAGTTTTCCCCGCATGGTTCCTTTTTCGCGCACCAACTTGGTCAACTCACGGGTATCAATTCCAAAAATTCCGGGAACCTTATTTTCTATTAACCATTCACTGAGGCTTTTTCCAGCATTCCAGTGACTATATTCAAAAGAAAAATCGGAAATAATCAGTGCTGTTGCCTGGATTTTTTCCGATTCGTAAAAAGTAGATAGTCCGTTTTGGATGATGTCGTTCGGAACTCCGTAATTTCCAACCAATGGGAATGTTATCGTCAACATCTGCCCCGCATAGGAAGGGTCGGTGAGACTTTCGGGGTAACCGACCATGGCTGTATTGAAAACAACTTCGCCTGCTACAGCTTTTTCGTAACCAAATGATTTACCTTTAAAAACGGTTCCATCTTCCAGTACCAAATGGAAGGGTTTGTAATTTTGCATATATATCCTTTAATAAAACCCCCAGCCCCTAAAGGGGAGTAAATATAAGATTTAGCAAGAATATTCCCCTTTAGGGGTTAGGGGTATTCAATTGTCCAAATTTGTGCAAAAATACTGCTTTTTCTTCTTCCCTGCAAGACTGAAATTGTGATTCTTTCTTAATTTAACCCATTTTGTCCGAATAGCTATTCATTTGTCAATAAATGAGTTGAAAGGGAATAAATATGTAAAAAAGGTAGGGAAAATTTGATTTTGATTGCTTTAATGCAGATTCAATATCATGCCTTTAATCACGTAACTTTTATAAAGCTGATTAACCGAATCGGTTTGTTTTTGCTTCAGAGCCGTGAAATAGGGTTCGATTAGTTTTGCCGTTTCCGAGCCGGGATATTTTGAAAGCAGATAAGTATACGCCTTATTGAAATAATCGGAAAGTTCTTTGCTTCCAACATTTTTATACAAAGATGTCTTTCCATATCCACCTATCAAATAGCTTAAATACGCTTTACGAAAGTTTTTGCATTTATCGAAATAAATAAAGTTAGGATTTTCGTACATGAATTTTTCATACCAAATTATTCTTTCCACCAGTTTATGTGCTGTTATGGAAATCGAGTCCTCGATTGCAAATCCTTCGGAATTTTCGGTCTTAATTTCCGTCAGATATGCTTTCATGTTTTCCGACAGAAACGGATAAAAAATCTGAGCCACTTTGTTCCGATCTTCTGATATGTATACTGCTCCATTATTGCCCAAAAGTTTAAAACCGTTGATTTGCAATTGCTGACTAAAGTCTTTCAGCTTTTTAGGAATAGCTTCTCCGTTGAAAAGAGGATCGAAATTCGTTGTATCGCTTTGAAGTTTTTCATTCAGTTTTACTTCAATCGTATCGTAAAGTGTCTGGTACATAACGAAACCGCTGTCGCACAAACCAAAACTCTGATTTGCAAAAACTTCTTTGAATTTTGCCCATGCTTTTGGTATTGAAGTCGCATCCGTGCTATCCAGTTTCTCAACAAATGTTTTATATTCCAACAGTTTTGGATTTATTTGAATAGACATTGTATCATTTACATTGAATGAGTCGGCTCTTAATGCATTCGTTGTTTCTGCTTTATGCGATTTACCACACGAACTTAATGCGAATGCAAAAATGATACTAGAAAAAATGTAGAAATTTTTTATCATGATTCCAATAATGAATTTCAATTCAAAATTTCCTTATTGACAATTGTTTCAATCCGTCTTACTTTTCTTTTATTTTCCGTATTAATTACAAGTGGAACAGATTCGATATTAACATTGCTTGTGTCGAGTCCAAATGCACGCGAATCGGTAATTCCAAGAAGTTTAATCACATTGTAGAAGTTCATAATAGTTCTTTCTTTAAACTTAAATCCCTGATTATGATTATAAACACGATGAATGATAATAAAGCGGAAATCACCGGGAATATTGTTCTTTTTCAACGATGGATATCTACTTATTAATTCGATTTCTTTTTTACTTGCCAATTCATCAATTATTTGACGGAAATAAACATTGATTAAAGGCTGCACCTGAAATCCGATTTTCAAATTAACACGGTATAAAGTGTCCGGGATTAATTTTTCAAAAGTGTATTCCAAAGTTGTCGGATCATCAACATGATCAATATGAAGAATCCAATAATTATCAGCTCGTTTGGGCTGTTTGTTAATCATCGAATAAATAATCTTTCCTTCGATATCAGTTTTCAAATCAGCCTTACTCAGATAAACCAGATTGGTAGAATATTTTGGAATGGTTTTGTCGGCACTAATATCTGAAATAATACTGTAGTAAGATTTAATTTTAAGGAATTGCAAGTGATTGTTTTTAATAATACGGGCATTATACCAAATCCACATAACCAAAAAAATAGCACCGGCAATTAGAATAGTAATCCAACCACCATGCATGAATTTGAACATATTGGCCGTCAGAAAAGCCATCTCTATGGTTAGGAAAACAGCAATAAACGGAATCACAAAAATTGTTTTGACTTTTTTCATTTTCAGATAAAAACCCAACAACAAGGTCGTCATCAACATGGTAATTGTGATTGATAAACCGTAAGCTGCTTCCATATTGCTCGAAGTCTGGAAAAACAAGACAACTATTACGCAGAAAATATACAAAAACCAGTTTATGAACGGAATATAAAGCTGACCTTTGACTTCGGTGGGATATTTGATTCGTTGGCGTGGCCAGAAATTCAAACTCATGGCTTCGCTGAAAATAGTATATGAACCACTTATAAGTGCCTGACTGGCAATGACAGCGGCAATAGTTGCCATTGCAACACCGAAAATCAAAAATTCCTGTGGCATCATGGCATAAAATGGATTCGTATCATGTTTCAGTTCGTTCATGTGTAAAAGCACCCATGCTCCCTGACCCAAATAGTTTAACACAAGAGTGGTTTTAACAAAAATCCAACTGATACGAATATTTTTAATTCCACAATGTCCTAAATCTGAATAAAGTGCTTCAGCACCGGTAGTACAAAGAAAAACCGCTCCCAATATTAAAAACCAATTTGGATAATGGACAAGCAAATTGATGGCATAATACGGATTGAATGCTTTCAGAATCGGTAAATAATGGATAATTTCATGAAGTCCTAAAATTCCAAGCATCGAAAACCAGATAACCATTAAGGGTCCAAATGATTTTCCGATAACCTTGGTACCAAATTGCTGAATGAGAAAAAGTGCTGAAATTATAAGAATACTTATGGGTATAACCGGAGTTTCAGGATTTATTCCCCGAAGACCTTCAATAGCCGAAACAACTGTAATGGAAGGTGTTATAATTCCATCGGCAATCAAAGTACTGGCTCCGATTACAGCAATAACGTACAACCATTTTTTCTTGCTTTTCCGGATTAACGCATACAATGCAAGAATTCCTCCTTCACCTTTATTATCGGCACGCAACGTGATAATAATATACTTAACGGTGGTTTGCAAGGTCAATGTCCAGATAATACACGAAACTGCACCGATTATGTAATTGGCATCAAAATGAGCATTGGCACCTAAAATTGCCTTCATTACGTACAAAGGTGATGTTCCGATATCTCCGAAAACAATACCCAACGTAACAATCACACCTATAAGTCCGAATTTGCTTAAATTAACTTGTTTTGCATTTTCCATAAATTCAAAAAAAATAACTAAATATACACTTAAAAAAACAACGCGCAAAAGTACTACTAAAACTTTGTTTATTATTCGATTTTACAAAGAATTCAGTGGTTTCACCTAATCACGATTAAAATTAAAATTTATTATTTCAAAAATAACAAGCTTATTTTAAATAAAATGTCTAATTTTGTTATTCAACTACTCAATAAGATTAGGATAAAATGTATTTCATTAACACCTTTCGATTAATTTATCTGATTGGAGCTGCCAATGCACTTTTTTTCAGCCTTTTAATTTTCTCAAAAAAGAACAGAACGCTGGCCGATAAAATTCTTGCATGGTGGTTAATCATTTTATTCGGACAATTAATTATTCCTACGCTTTATCTTACCAATATCAATTTATACCTTAAATCCGCAATTGATATTATCATCATTAATTGCGTGTGTTTCTCTAGACTATTTTAACTTACGCACTTTTTATGGGCTATTTTTCACCCTAAATTATTTTTTATCGTAGTTTTTCACGACATTAATTTTATTAAT
>JBBRTR010000045.1:0-20943 GCA_038244215.1 Bacteroidales bacterium | reverse complement strand
TTATCTGTTAGTGATATCACAATTGATCTTGTAGGAACCGACTTAATGGTAAATTTCAATTCTCCGGTTGGAATTGCAACTGTTTCGATAAATAACCGTAAAGGAAAGCTTGTTTATCAAACCACTGTTGATACGGAAAATACAGCAGATTTAATCTTGCCTTCAACTTTATTTGGTAACGGTACTTATACTGTAGTTGTATCGTACGGTTCTTCGGTATATACAGAGCAGGTTAAGTTCTAAAATCATTTGGCAAAGAGATAATGTAAGTTATCTCTTTGTCTAATTAAAAATTTTGTTTTATCTAAGGAGCATGTATTAAGTTCACTAGATTTATATTCACGACAATTTTAGAAGAAAAAATACATACAACTACTAAAGAAATATTATATGAAAAACAAGTTACAAGTGCAGTTGCGAAAAGATACATATTCAAGACATTCGAACGAATATGAAGCTCAGGTTGACATTAAAGATGTGGTTGACATTGATTATGTTATAAACCAAATGATATTAGACGGTATTTCTAATGATAAAGAAACCATTTTAAATATTTTGTCCAGATTTAATCAAAAAACAGCTGAATTAGTTGCTACAGGTTATCAAGTAGATACTGAATTAGTAAGTTTACGTCCAGTAATAAAAGGTCTTTTGTATCAAAAGTGCTGGAATCCATATATTAACATGCCGTCTGTATTAATATCCCAGAGTAAAATGCTGATTGAGGCATTATCGGAAACTCAAGTTATAATTAACGAAGTTGTTGTTGGATTAGACGAAACTTCAAAACAGGAAACAAAAGAATCTCAAAATTTTTATATTAGCGAAAAAAGTCCAATATTTCATTCCAAAGAAGAACCTGCTTGTGGAATGGCTTTCAGGACGTGGCTAATGAAAGCCTGATAAATTGAATTAGAATAACTATTAGTAATCAACCATATAGATAATCATATAGAAACACATAGAATTAAATAAAGCTAACATAGTATCAACTAATCACTTTTAAGCATCTAAGTGTTTTATGTATTCGACAAAAATACTATGTGGTTCTATGTTTTTAAATGAAACTTATGTGATTGAAAATATACGATATTTTATTTTTCTTATTACTTTTATACGGAATCAAATTCAAAACGAATTAAATTTTGTAATTTTGCGATTTAAGTAATTAAATCTATATTAAATTACTCACATTTTGGTGTGTATTTATTCGTCTATGCGTCATTCTTTATATTTTATAACAATTCTTCTCTTCAACTTATTCTTCTTAAGTTGCTCCAAATCACCTAATGAATTAATCAAGGCCGAAAGGATTATGGAAACAAATCCTGATTCGGCTTATATAATAATTACAAAAATAAATCCTAATTTTTTTAGATCTGAATCAGAAAAAGCACTTTATGGACTATTACTTTTTGAATATTTAGACAAAAAAGACAAAATATTGCAACCGGATTCGCTAATTAACTTCTCAACAAATTATTATCTGAAACAGAATGATAAAAAGCATTTATTACCGAGCCTATACCTCCAAGCTAGAGTGTCAAAAAAAGAACAACGCTTCGATGAAGCTTCTGATTTATATATTAAATTAGAGGATTTTCTTAGCAAAACGAAAGATTATTACTTACTTGGAAGAGTGAATTTTGATATGGGTGAGATTTCATCAATTCAGAGAGATTACAAAAAGTCGAGGTTTCATTTCATTGCAGCTTATAATTATTTTTTAAAATCCGGAGATATTGCAAATATCAGAAAATCGAAATTGTCTATTGGCAGAACGTATAGATTTACGAAAGAATATAGCCGTGCTAAACAATATTTTTATGATGTGCTTAAAGAAAAAAATGATAGTCTCATTTATGGCTCAGCGTGTCAGGAAATAGGAATACTATTTTATCAAACTAAAAACTATGATTCCGCAAAACACTATCTGAGGCAAAGTCTGAATTATCCATATGAGGCAACGAATTATTGCATTAGATGTATAACTTACTCTGATTTAATGTATGATCTTAAACTAATTGATTCGACTGCAAAATACGCAAAATTGTCTTTGAAATTTCCAGGTACTTTTTTCAATCGAAGGGAGTGCTATAGAATACTAGTCAATGTTGAATATCTCAGAAACGATATTAAAAAGATGGGACAATATATGACTATGTATCAGAATTATACTGATTCTGTCCGTAAAATTGAAATCCAAACAAAAAGTACAATTTTGGAGAATCTCCACCAATCCGAAAATGAAACAAAAGGCACGAAATCAAGTTTGTTATATATCTGGATTCTAGTGGTAATGATTTTGCTTTCATCAGTAACGATAGTTTATTCCCTTTATAAAAGAAATAAAAATAAAAAGGCTGAATTGATAAAAATCAAACAGCAATTGAATTTAAAACAAGAGTTTGTCAATCAAAGCTTATTTTCAAAGATTGAGGAAACAAGACGAACACAGGCACAACTCAGGAAAAATGCAACATCCGAAGAAAGGCTAATAATGGATAAAGAATTGTATTCAAAAACGATGCATCTGAATAACTGGGAATTGTTTTCAAAAGAGATGAATCATGCATTTAACAATATTGTGGACAAACTGCAAATAAATTATCCGAACATCAATCAAAAAGAGATAATGTGGTGCTGTTTTCAGCTTTTGAATATCCCGATGAACGACCGTATTTTGTTATTGGAAACAACTTCGGATGGAGTTTATAAGATAAAACAACGGATTGCTCATAAGTTTAACCTAATAGGAACAAAGCAACTTGAAATAGTTCTAAAAGAATTGACCTCTTCAAATTGAATCAAATAAGATTTATTTAATCACCTACCACCCGTTTTTAGTCCTTTCAAATGTTAGATTTTGTGTTGGCTTAACAAGAGTCCAAAGATAACGACGCTAACCAATGCAAGTGCCAGATATACAGAATATTATAAACAGGAATGTCCAAAAAAAAATATCACTAAATTTGGTGGTACTACGTTCATTGTGTAACTTCGCAACACAAAAATCAGAAATCAATAATAAGTATATCCTTTTGATTTTCGTTTAATTTTGCAAATCCTTTCTAAAAAGAAAACAGATCGATAACGCGGTATAGTCAATCTGAGCATAGTGAACATACGACATTAAATTCTCCAAACCTAAACCATTAACATAAAGGAGAATAAGAAAAAATAGCGTAATTTTTTATTGACTATACCGCCTGATCTTCTACTCAAAAAAAGGCTTAACCACTTTTATGGTTAAGCCTTTTGAATAATTATTTCGTTTGATTATTTCAATAAATCCATTTCTGCCTTTTTCACTTTTTCAAAACCAAATTTTGAAAATATTTCATTTTTATAATTTGTTATTTCATTATTATACAAATTACCAATACTTCCTTCATGTGTATGATTAACTTCCTTGTTTGGTTTAAAATTTCCGGCTTCAATTTCTAAACCGACTTGTTTATAGGCATCTCTGAACGGAACTCCGCTTAAAGTCAGGCGGTTTACTTCTTCAACACTAAATAAATAATCATAACGGGAATTCTCGAGAATATTCGTGTTTACTTCCACTTTCGCCATCATCATGGCTGTCATTTCAAGGCAATCTGTCAATTCGCCAAAAGCAGGAACAAATACTTCTTTGATAATTTGCAGATCGCGGAAATAACCGGAAGGTAAATTATTAGTTATCAGCATAATTTGCTGTGGAAGAGATTGTATCTTATTGCATTTTGCACGTGTCAGTTCAAAAACGTCCGGATTCTTTTTGTGTGGCATGATACTCGAACCTGTTGTAAATTCATCCGGCAGTTTTATGAACCCAAAGTTTTGAGAAGTAAACAAGCAAGCATCAAAAGCCAGTTTGGCAACAGTTGCTGCAACGCTTGCTAAAGCGTTTGCCACGGTACGTTCCATTTTTCCACGTCCCATTTGGGCATAAACTACATTGAAATTCATCGAATCAAAACCCAACAGATCAGTGGTTAACTGCCGGTTAAGCGGAAACGAGGAACCATAACCGGCAGCGGATCCAAGCGGATTCCGGTTTGTAATTTTATACGCGGCCAAAAGAAGTTGCAAGTCGTCGGCAAGACTTTCGGCGTAAGCTCCAAACCAAAGTCCGAACGATGAAGGCATGGCAACTTGTAAGTGCGTGTAACCGGGAAGTAAAACATCTTTGTAACGATTGCTTTGGGAAATCAACACATCAAATAATTCAGAAATAGCACCAACTATTTTTTCAATTTCAGCACGTGCAAATAGCTTCAAATCAACTAATACCTGATCGTTTCGTGAACGGCCACTATGTATTTTTTTTCCAACATCACCCAGTTTTCGGGTTAACATCAATTCCACCTGAGAATGAACATCTTCAACTCCTTCTTCAATCACAAACTGATTGGCTTCAGCAATCTGGTAAATGTCTTTCAGTTCGGCGAGAAGTATTTTCAATTCTTCCGCTTGCAACAGACCGACAGATTCCAGCATGCGGATATGAGCCATGGAACCAAGGACATCGTACTTTGCCAGAAAAACATCCATTTCACGGTCGTGACCAATAGTAAATGCTTCGATTTTAGCATTCACTTGCGTACTTTTTTCCCAGAGTTTTTTCATAACTTATCGATCAACCCCTAACCCCTAAAGGAGAACAGAGTTACTTTTATTTGTTTATTAATGCAGAAAAAGAGAAAAGACTAATCTAATAATATTAATTCCCCTTTGGAGGATTTAGGGGGCTGTATTCAGTGCTTTTGCCAATGCATCGGCAATCACATTAATACCTTCCTTAAGTTTTTTATCCACCATTATTTTTATCATGGCAGGCAGTTCGGCTTTCAAAGTTAGTTTCAAACGTGTGTCATTTTCAGCTACTTGTTTTAGCTGAACCCACACATTCATATCAACGGGAGCATATTCCGATTTCAGTTTTATTGTTTTAAAAGGTTCTCGTTCAACAATACGGAAACCTATTTTTCCAATCATTTCCACAACAAAACTGCAACTGTCGGAATCGAATTGCAAATCTTTTAATTTGTCATTTGCTGGAATCAAATCTTCGTATTTTTTCAGATTATTCAGGTCGTTCAGTATGCCAAAAACCACTTCTTCGTTCGAAGAAATGGTTTTGATTTCGCTTTCGTATGTTGTCATTTATTTTAAATTTACTATTATTTCATTTCCCATTTACTATTCTTCGGAACTCACATTTTTAAAAACACTAACAGACATATTAAGTTCAATTAAATAGTCAATGTTTAAATGAATCGATATTATTCTGTTTTCCATGTTGACGGACTTTTACGCCATTCTTGTAAAGTCTCAATGTCTTCTTTAGCAATGTATTTCGTTGAAAGTGCTTCTGAAAGCACCGAATCATAGTTACACAAAGTTGTTAGTTTTACTTTTGCAGCTTTGAATTTTTGTTCAGCAACAGGAAATCCGTAGGTAAAAATGGCCAACATGCCCAATACTTCCGAACCGTCTTTACGAATTGCTTCCACAGCTTTCAGGCTGCTTCCACCGGTCGAAATCAAATCTTCAATAACCACAACCTTTTGTTTCGGCCGCAAATCTCCTTCAATCATATTTTCCAAGCCGTGATCTTTTGGAGTAGAACGAATGTAAACGAAAGGAAGTCCCAAAGCATCAGCCACCAGAGCTCCCTGAGCAATTGCCCCGGTTGCTACTCCGGCAATCACTTCCACGTCGGGATACATTTCCAGAATCAAACGCGTCAATTCAATTTTGATGTAGTTACGAATCGAAGGATATGAAAGAGTTTTTCGGTTGTCGCAATATATGGGTGAATTCCAACCAGAAGCCCAAATAAATGGATTGTTCGGTTGCAACTTTACGGCTTTTATTTTAAGTAGCTTTTCCGCTACATTTTTTTCTAATGTTTTCATTTTGAAATTTCTTTAGAGTCTAAACAACAATATAATACTACTTTTACCAATTCTTTTTTTACGCTACAAAAGTACATAAACAAGTTGAAAGTCGAAACACAAAAAAGTATATTGTACAACATTTTTTCATATACTGAAATTGTATAAAAATACAATTAACAGGCAGTATTGAACAAAAACATCTGAATTCTGTATTAATTCTCAACAAATCAGTTCACCGGAGATAAAAATGCATCCTCAATATGCTCAATCAGAAAATCCTGTCCGTGGGGTAGGACTGAAATAACATCAAAACGAGTTTCACCCTGCCAATCAAACTGCATAATGTATTCATGTGTTGCATTTACTAAATTACGAATTTTCCTCAGCGTTATTGCTTCTTTCGGATGTTCAAACGTTTCGGTGGAACGAGTTTTCACTTCAACGACGATTAACATACCGTCTTTTTCGGCAACAATATCAAGTTCAAGATTTCCCTGTCTGCCCGAAGGAGTCATATTATGCCAGTTGGTATGACGGATATGAAAACCTTTGGAACTTAAAAAGGCCTGAGCCCTTTCTTCACCGATATTACCAAGTTCATTGTGTTCAGCCATAGTATTTAATTGATTAATTGATAACAAATATACAGTTTTTTGAATTATTACCGTTAAGTATGAAAGGATAATATTATTTTTGTACACAATACTGAAGGTTTATGGCAAAAAAGACAATACTCGCGAAATCTAAGCGCACTTCGTTGCGGACTCACCGACATATTTTCACATTGAATAATGAGGAAAATAAAGCATTAAACCGCTATATATCAAAATATAAAATTCAGAATAAATCTAAATTCATCCGTGAAACACTCATGATGAAGATTATCCGCAAAATGGAAGAAGACCATCCTACTTTGTTTGATTAAATTAAGTTATTTAAAAGCTTACTTACAAAAACACACATCATGGAGTACATATTGGCGGTTATTACGTTTATTGTTGGACTTTTGGTTGCATGGTTATATGTTTCGCGGACACAAACCGGACTAATTGAAGAATTTCAGGAAAATGAAAAGAATCTTCTCGCATCTAAGGCTGAAACTGAAATTCAGAAATCTATTACACTGGAAACTTTGCGTATCAAAACTGAAGAATTACAGAATATACAACAAGAATTAACGCAAATTTCCAACCTTTCAAATAACCGCGGCATGGAAGTTGCAGCTTTGAAGACCTCAAATGAAAATTTAGCAGAGAAACTCGAAAATCAAAAGGCCGAGATAGAAAACCTTCAGAAACGCCTCACAGTTGAGTTTGAGAATATAGCAACTAAAATTCTGAAAGAACGTGCGGATGAATTCAGTGCTTCAAATCATAAGAATTTGAGTGAAATTTTAGATCCGTTAAAGGAGCGCATTTTGAATTTCGAAAAAAAAGTAGATGACACGTATGAGAAGGGATTAAAAGACACAATCAGTTTACGAGAAGAAGTTAAGAATCTTGCTTTATTGAATATTCGGGTTAGTGAAGAGGCCAATAATTTGACCAAAGCCTTGAAAGGCGATGTAAAAAAACAGGGAAACTGGGGCGAAGTGATTCTGGAACGTGTTTTGGAGCGTTCGGGCTTAACAAGAGGACAGGAATATGAGCGTGAAGAAGTAGTTGATGGTTCCGATTCGAGTGTTCAACGACCCGATGTGATTATTCATTTACCTGACAATAAACATATTATTATCGATTCGAAAGTTTCGTTGATTGCATACGAACGTTTTACATCGGCTGAAGCAGATGATCAAAGAGTAGCATATTTGAAAGATCATATCAATTCGTTGAGAAGTCATGTAAAATTGCTCAGTGATAAAAATTATCAAAACGCACAAAATCTCAATACACCTGATTTTGTATTGATGTTTATTCCGATTGAAGGATCGTTTTCGGTGGCAGTTCAGAGCGATGGAGAGTTATTTTCATACGCTTGGGAGCGGAAAATTGTGATTGTAAGTCCAACTACTTTGTTGGCAACTTTACGAACAATTTCGTCGATATGGAAACAGGAAAATCAGACAAAGAATGCTCAAGAAATAGCCCGTTTAAGTGGTGTTTTATATGATAAGTTTATAGGTTTTGCCGAAGATATGGTAAAAATAAAATCTAATATCGACCGTACTTCAAACGCCTATGACGATGCCATGAAAAAGATGAAAGACGGCTCGGGAAATATTATCCGCACGGCCGAGAAAATAAAAGAATTAGGAGCAAAAACAGGAAACAAATCATTACCAACTGGTTTTGAAAATTATTAATAAAATTTTTCTGTTTGTTCGCTCCATGATGTTTAATTTAATTGTATTAATATGAAGTTGAAAGGATTAATTACGGTTGTTTTTGTTTTGTTTTGTCTTAACGCAAATTCTACTCAACAAGTAATTAAACGAGACACAGTTCAAGTTAACAAACACGAAATAATTGATACTGACAGTTTGCTGAATGCAATTTTTATCAAGAAAAAGCCTAAAACTGAAACAAAGTCGCAAAATATCGCTCCTGATTCCGAACGTGTTTACGAAAACAAAGCCACAAAATCTTTCGATAATAAAGATATAAAATCTGTTTTGGATAAATCAATTTCGGAACAAACGATTCCTCCATTTTCGCTGCCATCCGATTTGACGCCCGTTAAAATAGATTCTCTGGTCTTATTTGGGAATCCACTTTTCATTGATCTAGTTTTCATGGGATACCCTGATAAGTTTAAGTGGAATAACAAACCCAATCTCAAAGCTATGTATTTTGGAAAAAATATAAGCACACTAACATCCGGCTGGTATACTCCGGTTAAAGTGCCTAGTGTTATAGATGTAATTTCAGACCTGAGGAAAGACGCACGTGAAGAAATTACGCGTAAAGCTGCGAATTTATATATTATGACTTATGATCAATTACCGGATCCAAATGCAAACAAAAGTCATATAATTGAGAGTGAACCTATTGATCGTTTTAAGTTTGCTAATAATGACAATCGGTTTAATTCCACAAATAAAAGTATTTATTACAAGAAGGAGAAATTAGGTCCATGGTTTCATAAAGCATCAGCTTTAGCTCAGTTCTCAGAAAATACTGTAACACCAAACTGGTATCAGGGAGGAATAAATAATATTGCCACATTAGGGATTCTTTCAGGACAATTGAATTATGACAATAAAAAATCAGTCCAATGGGAAAATAGTGCTGAATGGCGATTGGGATTAAATACAGTGCCCGGTGATACCATACACATGTTGAGTACGAATGATGATGTACTAAAAATTAACAGCAAACTGGGATTTAAGGCCGGTGGGAATTTTTTTTATACTGGAACGGTTGACTTTTCCACACAATTTTTTGATAGTTACAAAGGAATTAATTCGAACATTCTGAAAACTTCTTTTCTCACACCTATCCGACTAAATATCGGTGTCGGCTTGGATTACAAATACAAAAAAATATTTTCTTTAATGCTCTCGCCAATTTCTTACAAATATATTTATTCAAATAATAAATTGGTCAATCCTAATATATTTGGCATTTTAACTGGTCAGAATTATCTGAGTGAAATCGGCAGTTCGTTTACAGCTCAGGTTTCGTATCCGATTTCTCATGAAATTCAATTGGATTCGAAATTATCATTCTATACCAATTATCAGAAACTTTCAGTCGATTGGGAGATTGTTTGTAACATGGTTATAAACCGGTTTATGTCAACACGAATTTGTGTCAATCCAAGGTATGACAGTACAGTCATAATGCCAAACGGCGACAAAGCTGAATTGCAATTTAAACAGTTGGTGAGCGTCGGATTTTCGCACAGATTCTGACGGAAACTGTATTAACTTTCAAAAAGCAGGTTCCATTCATTAAATTTTAGAACTTCAGATTCTCCGTACCGACTCAGATAAGTTCTGATTCTTTCAATAGAATGAGCCTCGTCAAGTTGCGTTTTTGAGAAAAATTTATCGGCATAACAAATGAGCTGTTCCTCGATAGAAATCGGTAAAAGATCGCGATGGGGAAGCGGCAGATTGTTCTGAATAATCATTTCCAGACTCAAACCGACGCCCGTATGTCTTTCACAAACCAAAGCATGACGCGGAAAACCCTCTGCACGAAGCAAATCAGCTCCAAGATAACCATGTTCGACATACTGATGAGAACCGTGACAAAATATACGCGGCGCATCGCATAAAAAAATGCCGATATCGTGAAGCATAGCGGCTTCGGCTACAAACTCTGTATCAATCTTCAGTTCCGGGTGATTTTTTGCAATTTCCAATGCTTTATTTCTGACATCTTCGCTGTGTTTTACCAACACATAATGGATTTCACTTCCAATTGGAAAATATTTATCAATAATTATCGTAGGATTCATTTTAAAATTTTAATTTCGCAACACAAAATTACAACAAATTGTACCGAAAAGCGTTCGAAAATAATAACAATTTTAATGATAAATCCAAAAATGGAAACTTCAAATGATTGCAATTGGCCGGGCAGCGATGAACTTATGCGTGCTTATCATGATAATGAATGGGGAGTTCCGCTCCACAATGATCAAAAACTGTTTGAATTTATGGTTCTTGACGCCTTTCAGGCTGGTTTGAGTTGGCTAACCGTGCTTTATAAACGGGAAAATTTTAGACGAGCATTCGATAATTTCAATGTGGAAGTTATAGCAAAATACGATGAATCGAAAATTCAGGAACTAATGCTGGATGTATCGATTATTCGGAATCAGGCAAAAATCCGCGGAACGGTTGTGAATGCAAAGTCTTTTCTGAAAATTCAGGCTGAATTCGGTTCATTCGATACCTATATCTGGCAGTTTACAAAAGGAAAAACAATTGATAATCATCCAAAAACAAATGCTGATATTGCTGCAAAATCGCCCGAGTCGGATGCAATGAGTGCTGATTTGCAAAAACAGGGATTTAAATTTGTCGGATCGACCATTTGTTATGCCTTTATGCAGGCGGCGGGTATGGTCAATGATCATTTGGAGGGTTGTCGGTTCAAATAAGAAAAATCAAAAAAGAGAAACACGGTTAACGAATTTCTCTTTTTTATTTCATTTGAAAAGCCGGTTTTATACGCGTCTTTCTTTGATACGGGCTTTTTTACCGGTAAGATTACGCAAATAATACAATTTAGCGCGACGAACTTTACCATGTTTGTTTACGGTAATACTTTCGATAAAAGGAGAATCCATTGGGAAAATACGTTCAACTCCAATATTTCCGGAGATTTTACGAACGGTGAAACGTTTTCTCTCTTGGTGACCCGAGATACGAATAACATCACCACGGAATTCCTGAATACGTTCTTTATTACCTTCCTTGATACGATAAGCAACTGTTACGGTATCACCACTTTTAAATGCTGGATGATTCTGTTCAACAAGAAATGCTTGTTCTGCAATTTTAATTAAGTCCATTATTACTTTTTATTTAATTAATATCATGCGCAATATTCACAGACCTCACTTATTCTGTCAGAGATTACGCTAAAATTGGACTGCAAAAGTACAGTTTTTTTTCTATATGGCAACTGCTTACTCAAATTTTTCATATAATATTTAAAAAATAATTTCATACAAATCATCAATTCAAGGAGTTTTTGTTCTCATATTCAGATGATTTGTAAAAATTAAATTGATTTTGAATTATTTTCGTTACCTTTGCACCCTCAAAAAAAAAAGATTGTGTTACATGCAGAAAATTAGAAATATTGCTATTATTGCCCACGTCGACCACGGCAAAACTACGCTGGTTGACAAGATGTTATTAGCCGGACACCTGTTCCGCGACAATGAGAACGCGGGAGAGTTGATTATGGATAATAATGACCTTGAACGTGAAAGAGGCATCACCATTTTAGCTAAAAACGTATCTATAGATTATCTTGGATACAAAATTAACATTATTGACACTCCCGGTCACGCCGATTTTGGAGGTGAAGTGGAACGTGTTTTGAATATGGCCGACGGAGTGTTGTTGTTGGTCGATGCGTTTGAAGGACCGATGCCGCAAACACGTTTTGTGCTGCAAAAAGCCATACAAATGGGACTTTTACCAATTGTTGTTGTAAATAAAGTTGATAAACCAAATTGTCGTCCTGACGAAGTTCATGAAGCAGTATTCGATTTAATGTATAATCTGGACGCAACTGAAGAACAGTTGAATTTCCATACTATTTACGGTTCAGCCAAACAAAACTGGATGTCCGAAGATTGGAAAGATCAAACAGACAGTATAATTCCATTGCTCGATGCCATTATAAAATATATTCCAGAACCGCTTTATCTGGAAGGAACGCCTCAAATGTTGATTACGTCTCTCGATTATTCATCGTATGTGGGTCGTATTGCAGTTGGACGTGTTCATCGAGGAACGTTGCGTGAAGGTATGGATGTAAATCTGGTAAAACGTGATGGTAAAGCTATCAAGTCACGTATCAAAGAATTACATACTTTTACAGGTTTGGGGCGCACACGTGCTTCAGAAGTAAAATCGGGTGATATTTGTGCATTAGTTGGAATTGAAGGATTTGAAATTGGTGATTCTATTGCAGACTTACAAAATCCGGAACCATTAGTGCCAATTGCCATCGATGAGCCAACCATGAGTATGGTTTTCACTATCAATACGTCACCATTTTTTGGTAAAGAAGGAAAATATGTGACCTCGCGTCATATTCATGATCGGTTGATGAAAGAATTGGATAAAAATCTGGCATTGCGTGTCGACAAAAATGAAAATTCGGATATTTGGACAGTTTACGGACGTGGAGTACTTCACTTGTCTGTTTTAATTGAAACAATGCGTCGCGAAGGATATGAGTTGCAAGTTGGTCAGCCACAAGTGATTTTCAAGGAAATTGACGGAAAACGTTGCGAACCGATTGAACAATTGACTATCAATCTTCCAGAAGAAAGTTCGGGTAAAATTATTGAAATGGTTGCGATGCGTAAAGGCGAAATGCTGAGCATGGAAGTTATGAATGATCGTATTCAGCTCGAATTTTTGATTCCATCACGTGGAATTATTGGATTACGAAATAACGTTTTAACTTCGTCGGCAGGTGAAGCAATCATGTCACACCGCTTTCTGGAATATCAACCCTACAAAGGAAATATTGAAAAGAGGACAAATGGTTCGATTATTGCCATGGAAAGTGGAAATGCATTTGCATATTCATTAGATAAATTACAAGATCGTGGACGGTTTTTCATTTTCCCACAAGATGAAATTTATTCAGGACAGGTTGTAGGTGAAAGTGCAAAAGATGGTGATATCGTTGTAAATGTGACTAAACCAAAGAAGCTTACAAACATGCGTTCATCCGGTGCTGACGATAAAGCAAAATTAATTCCGCCTGTCATTTTCAGTCTGGAGGAAGCACTTGAATATATCAAGGAAGATGAATACGTGGAAATTACGCCTCAAAGCATTCGATTGCGTAAAATTTATCTTGACGAAAACGAACGGAAACGAATGACTCGAAAATAAAACTTTGGATTACATTTGTCTCTTTTCTATAAAATAGAGTAGAAAAATTGATAATTTAACGTCTGTTTGATACTCATAGTATTAAACAGACGTTATTGTTTTTTTTCTTAGTAAATATCTATTGCTTCTCGTGATTATGAAATATAAACTCATTTATTTATCCGCATTGATATTGCTTTCCTCTTTGTCTACTTTTGCACAATTAGGAATAAAAGCTGGTATCAATATGGCCAATGAAATTAAAACCTTCAGCCAGCAAGCGATAACTGATGGATTCAGTTCGAATAATCTGACAGGTTATCAGATTGGTTTGATTTATCAGATGATGCCGAAAAGATCAGGGTTAGGTTGTGAATTTGGCGCGTTGCTGTTTCAAAAAGGTAGTTCATTTACTGACAGCACAAATGTAGCTGATGCAATAAAACAGGGTTACAGAGAATTAAATTATGTAGAAGTTCCATTTAATCTGCGTTACCACTTAGCTCTTGGATTAGTTGGAATTTATGGCATTGCAGGAATTTATGGTGGTTATGCTCTCAGTGGAAAAACAATGAATGAAGTGACGAATGAGATAACAGTTGAAACTTTCCAGACCTTTATGGATCATGTTGATTATGGTTTTAATCTTGGAGCAGGTTTGGAAATCTTCAATAAAATGCAATTAGGAGCTACCTGGAGTCAGGGACTACGAAATACTGCTTTTACAAATACGGTTATTCCAGTTCCAAAGTTTGCAACCAACAGAGTATTTTCGATAAATCTGGTTTATTTATTTTAATTGAAAAACACAATAAAACAGAAAAAACATCTTGTATAAAATAATCACAAAGAAGAAAATCACAACCGATTTTCTTCTTTGTTTTTAAATTCATGAAAATAAATATGAAACCACAAATGTTTTTTTGTATCAAAACATAGCTCGTATCTCTTTTTTTTGTACCTTTGCAGCCCATTACAAATAGATAAACATCAGAAAATTACATTATTAATATAGTATGAATATTGTCAGAAAAGACCTCGATCAAAACAATGCGATTGTAACATTACGCATTGAAAAGGCGGATTATGCCGAAAAAGTGGATAAAAACCTTCGCGATTATCGCAAAAAAGCCAATATCCCCGGATTTCGTCCGGGAATGATACCGGTTGGATTAATTAAAAAAATGTATGGAAAAGCTGTTTTAGCTGAAGAAATCAACAAACTGGTTTCGGATAATCTGTACAATTATATTCGTGAGAATAAAATCAATATCCTTGGCGAGCCGCTTCCTAACGAAACCGAACAACAACCAGTCGATTTTGACAATCAGGAAGATTTTGAATTTGTTTTTGATTTGGGAATTGCGCCTGAATTTGATGTAGAACTGACCGATAAAGATAAAGTAAAATACTATTCTATTCAGGTGAGCGATGAAATGATTGATAATCAGGTGAAATCGTACACCGGACGCTATGGAAAATACATTCAGGAAGAAGTTGTTGAAGAAAAAGATATGTTGAAAGGCGAGTTGCTTGAAATGGCAGACGGCAAAGTAAACGAGTCGGGAATTAAAGTGAAA
This sequence comes from Bacteroidales bacterium, assembly GCA_038244215.1. Lineage (GTDB taxonomy): Bacteria > Bacteroidota > Bacteroidia > Bacteroidales > Paludibacteraceae > Paludibacter. The sequence continues at coordinate 5,956 of JBBRTR010000045.1, read as the reverse complement.
GATGCAACTCTTACTGCTGCTTACATGAAAGATGAGGCTCAAAAAGCACTTTTCGTTGGAGCAAAAAAAGGTGATATTATTACTTTCAATCCTGCAATAGCATTCGAAAATGAAACAGAAATCAGCTCGATGCTGAAAATCTCGAAAGATGAAGCCAAAAACGTCACTAGTGATTTCCAGTTGAAAATCGAGAGCATTACACGTTACCACGAATCTGAAATTAATCAGGAATTATTTGACAAGGTTTACGGTGAAGGAGTCGTTTCAAGCGAAGAAGAATTCCGTGCAAAAATCAAAGAGAGCATACAGGAAAATCTGATTGCAGACAGTGAATATAAATTCGGAATAGATGCAAAGGAAATGCTGAAAGCAAAATTCAGTGATTTAACTTTTCCTGAAGTATTTCTGAAACGTTGGGTATTATCGAGCAACGAAAACTTAACCGCTGAAACTCTTGAAGAAGATTTTCCTAAAATGATTACCGATTTGAAATGGCATTTGATTAAAGATAAAATTTCGAAAACCAACGAGATCAAAGTGGAAGCTCCGGATGTAGAAGAATATGCTAAAAAAGTAACAAAAGCTCAGTTTGCACAATACGGAATGAATGGCATGGAAGATGATGTTATCGCTAATTATGCCAAAGACATGATGAAAAAGGAAGACACTTTGAAAAGTATGTTTGACAAAGTGGCTGAAGAAAAGGTTTTTGCCGTTATAAAACAAACCGTGAAACTGGATAATAAAGAAGTTTCAATTGAAGAATTCAACAAAATGTTTGAAACGAAATAAGAAGTTGGCAGTAAGTAGTTTATGGTTGGCAGTTAAAAACCGGCAATTTATTCAACTCTGAAATTAAAACTAAATTTTAATCACTCATTTTGCAGAAAAGGCTTTTACCTACTGAAAAATTAAACAAAATAGTTATATCTTTGTTTCACTTTTTTGAACGGTTCAAAGCCTTTTTCGACATTAAAAACTTTATAACTTTTAATTTATTAGAATATGAACAACAATGATTTTCGCAGTTATGCTACCAAACATCTCCGTATGAATGGCTTGGCTTTAGATAAATACGCCGATATTACAAACAGCAATTACATTTCACCTTCAATTCTCGAAGAACGTCAGTTGAACGTAACACAAATGGATGTTTTTTCACGTCTGATGATGGATCGTATTATTTTTCTTGGAACTGAAGTTGATGATTATACGGCCAATGTAATTCAGGCTCAGCTACTTTACCTCGATTCTTCAGATCCAGGCAAAGATATTTCCATTTATCTCAACACACCAGGTGGTTCGGTTTATGCCGGATTAGGAATTTACGATACCATGCAGTTTATCAGTTCCGACGTGGCTACAATTTGCACCGGTATGGCTGCTTCTATGGGCGCTATTTTAATGGTAGCCGGAGCAAAAGGAAAACGTTCGGCATTGAAACATTCACGCATCATGATTCACCAACCGATGGGTGGAGCTCAAGGTCAGGCATCGGATATTGAAATTACGGCACGTGAAATTCAAAAGCTCAAAAAAGAATTATACAATATTATTGCCGAACATTCGGGAAATACATTTGAGCAGATTGAAAAAGACTCAGATCGTGACCATTGGATGACTTCGGAAGAAGCATTGAAGTATGGCATGATTGATAAAATTTTGATAAACGATAAGAAGAAATAAGTAAGTAGTTGGTAGTTTCGAGTTGGTAGTAAAACAAGAAACTCTAAACACAAAACACAGAACAAAGAATGGCTAAAAACACCAAAAATTGCAGCTTTTGTGGTCGTCCGGAATCTCAGGTTGATTTTTTCATCATGGGACAGAATGGAGCGCATATTTGCAACGAATGTGCAGTTCAGGCAGCTGAAATTGTAAAAGAAAACTCAACAAAAAAATCAAATCTTCTCAACCTAAAAAAAGAACAGATTCCGAAACCAATTGAAATTAAGGAATATCTCGATCAATATGTTATCGGTCAGGAAGATGCAAAGAAATTTTTGTCCGTTGCGGTTTACAATCATTATAAACGACTCATGCAAGAAGACCTGAATGATGAAGTGGATATTGAAAAATCGAATATCATCATGGTGGGTTATACCGGAACAGGAAAAACATTGCTGGCAAAAACTATTGCAAAAAAACTTCACGTACCGTTTACCATTGTCGATGCAACAGTTCTGACCGAAGCAGGTTATGTTGGGGAAGATATTGAAAGCATCCTTACCCGTTTGCTTCAGGTGGCGGACTATGATGTGAAAGCCGCCGAACGTGGTATCGTTTTTATTGACGAAATTGATAAGATTGCCCGCAAAAGTGACAATCCCAGCATTACACGCGATGTAAGCGGTGAAGGCGTGCAACAGGGCTTGCTGAAGCTTCTTGAAGGTGCAGTTGTAAATGTTCCACCTCAGGGTGGTCGTAAACATCCCGATCAGAAAATGATACCTGTAAACACACAAAATATTTTGTTTGTTTGTGGTGGTGCTTTTGATGGAATTGAAAAGAAAATTGCTTCGCGCCTCAACACACGCGTTGTGGGTTATATGGCCGCTAAGGAAAATGAATTTGTTGATAAGCATAATTTATTACAATACATTGCACCTCAGGATTTGAAATCATTCGGTTTAATTCCCGAAATAATCGGTCGTTTGCCAATTTTGACATATCTTGAACCGCTTGACAGGACTGCTCTAAGAAGAATTCTGACCGAACCAAAAAATTCCATTATCAAACAATACACTAAATTGTTCAATATGGATGGAATTGCTTTGCTTTTTGATGAAAATGTACTTGAATATATAGTTGATAAAGCTATCGAGTTCAAACTAGGCGCGCGTGGATTACGTTCGATCACAGAAACAATCATGATGGACGAAATGTACGAAATGCCATCAAAAAGCGATAAGTCATTAACAGTCTCTTTGCCATATGCAAAAAGTAAAATCGAAAAAGCAAACATAAACCGCTTAAAAATTGCTTGATTCTATTATATTAAAATTAAAAACGACTGTTTGATTGAATATTTCAGGATAGTAACTATATAAAATAGTTAATATCCTGATTTTTTTTCAAAAGATGGTGTTTATTCAAAATCTGTTTCTATTTTTGTTAGATAAATGTAGTACAAGGAGAAACTCAAATTATTGTTTATTTGCAATAAACTATAAAAAAATAGCTCCAACCATGCTTTTAATTCGACAATAAATACTACTTTCGCATTCATTTTTACATTAGAAATTCATTTATGGCTAAACCATCTGTATTATCCACGCAGTTGAAAAAAAACTTCGGTTTCGACAACTTCAAAGGGAATCAGGAAGCAATTATACAAAACGTACTTGATGGCAATGACACATTCGTGTTAATGCCCACGGGTGGTGGAAAGTCATTGTGCTATCAACTTCCATCACTTATTATGGAAGGAACTGCCATAGTGATCTCGCCGCTTATTGCCTTGATGAAGAATCAGGTTGACGCCATGCGAAATTTCAGTGAAGAAGACGGAATTGCACATTTTATTAATTCATCTTTATCAAAGCTGGCAATTGATCAGGTTAAAAGCGATATTTTATCGGGTAAAACCAAATTACTTTATGTTGCACCCGAATCGTTGACAAAAGATGAAAACATTGAATTTCTGAAACAACTTAAAATTTCATTTTATGCTGTTGATGAAGCACATTGTATTTCGGAATGGGGACATGATTTCCGCCCAGAATATCGCCGTATTCGTCCGATAATAAACGAAATCGGCGTAGCACCTTTAATTGCTTTGACAGCTACTGCTACTCCGAAAGTACAACATGACATTCAGAAAAATCTAGGGATGTTGAATGCTACTGTTTACAAGTCGTCGTTTAACCGTCCTAATTTGTATTACGAAGTACGTCCTAAAACGACTAATGTTGATAAGGACATTATAAAATATATACGTTCACAGGCAGGAAAATCAGGGATTATTTATTGTCTGAGCCGTAAAAAAGTGGAGGAATTATCCGAAACTTTAAAAATGAATGGAATTTCATGCCTACCTTATCATGCAGGTATGGAATCAGCTGTCCGAAGTGAAAACCAGGATAGTTTTTTAATGGAAAAATCGGATGTAATTGTCGCTACGATTGCTTTCGGAATGGGCATTGATAAACCGGATGTTCGTTACGTATTACATTATGATATGCCTAAAAGCCTGGAAGGTTATTACCAGGAAACGGGTCGTGGCGGTCGTGATGGAGGTGAAGGCCAATGCATTGCCTACTATGCTTATAAAGATTTAGATAAACTACGCAAATTTATGCAAGGCAAACCCGTGGCTGAGCAAGAAATTGGCAATCAATTATTATTGGAAACTCAGGCTTATGCCGAATCTTCAGTCTGCAGACGAAAATTACTTCTTCACTATTTTGGAGAAGAATACATGGAAGACAACTGCGGCGCATGCGATAACTGTATGAAACCACGAAAATTTATTGAAGGACAAGAATTATTGTCATTGGTATTAGAAACCATCTTAATAGTAAAAGAGAAATTTAAGGCAGAACATATTGTTGATATTCTGAAAGGGAATGAAACATCGGATGTCAAATCATATCAACATGATGAACTTGAAAATTTTAGTTCCGCTTCCGACGAAGATGAAAAGCTGCTTCATGCAGTTATTCGTCAGGCAATGATTGCCGGTTTTCTGTCGAAAGATATTGAAAATTACGGACTTCTAAAACTTACTCCAAGTGGCAAAGCTTATTTAAAAAAGCCAACCTCATTTCCGATTGTAAAAGACAATGAGTTTGACGATGAAGAAGAAGATACTTCGGTTGGAGGAAAGAGTAGCGGAGGAACCTGTGCTGCCGATGATGTATTATTCTCCATTCTGAAAGATTTACGTAAAAAACTTTCCAAGAAACTTGAAGTACCGCCGTTTGTGATTTTTCAGGATCCATCGCTCGAAGCTATGGCTACCAGTTACCCGATTACAATGGACGAATTGCAGAACATTCCCGGAGTGGGAGCCGGAAAGGCAAAACGTTATGGTGAGGAATTTCTGAAATTAATTAAAGAACACGTAAAGGAAAATGAAATAATTCGTCCTGAAGATTTGCGCGTTCGTACTGTTGCCAACAAATCAAAGCTAAAGGTTTCTATCATTCAGGCTATTGATCGCAAAATTGCATTGGACGATATTGCACTCTCTAAAGGATTAGATATTTTTGAATTATTGGAGGAAATTGAAGCAATTGTTTATTCAGGCACTAAAATTAATATCGATTATTTCCTTCAGGAAATTATGGATCCAGATCATATCGATGAGATTTTTGATTATTTCAGCACTGCTGAAACAGATAAGATTGATGCTGCACTTGATGATTTAGGTGAAAACGATTTCAGTGAAACGGAAGTTCGCTTGGTGCGTATTAAATTTTTATCTGAAATAGGAAATTAATTTTTAATTGAGAGAAACATAAAAAAACCGTAGCATAAATTTGCCACGGTTTTTTATGCCAGAAAATTTGATAAAAATTTCAAAATCAATAATAAAAATGATCTGAAATTTACTCTAAGTTAAATGCAAAAAGAAAAGAGTAACAACAAATGAATGTAGTTACTCTTTTAAAAACGGCGGCTATCTACTTCCCTCCGTCCACTGACGGAAGTACCATCGACGTGGTCAGGCTTAGGCTCATCTGACAAATTGGAATGGAAAGAGGTGGAACTTTTAAAAAATGACTTTATAAAAACACACACAAGTTGATAACGAAAAAAACCCCGATTACATTGAAGTAATCGGGGCTTTTAAAAACGGCTATCTACTCTCCCACCTTTCGGAAGTACCATCGACATGGTCAGGCTTACCCGTCAGCTGACGGATTGGAATGTAAAGAGCTGGAACCCATAGAAATTTATTCTACCCTAAATACAAAAAAAGAGTAACCACAAATGAATGCAGTTACTCTTT
>JBBRTR010000044.1:0-21068 GCA_038244215.1 Bacteroidales bacterium | reverse complement strand
GTTTGAAAGTGACAGCAAAAATACTGATTTTATTGATTGCTAAATGCATAAAAACAAAAAAAGTAAAAACTTACATGAAGTCTTTACTTTCTTTATACTGTTTTTGCAGATAGATTAATGTTTGTGACGACCTTCGTCAGCAACACTAAGTTTAGTTCTACCTTTGGCACGACGTGAAGCCAATACGCGACGTCCGTTTGCTGTTGCCATTCTTTCACGGAATCCGTGTTTGTTTCTTCTTTTTCTTTGCGAAGGTTGGAATGTCCTTTTCATTGCTTTCTGTATTTTGTGTTATTATTTTCTCTTTGAGATTTGGGACTGCAAAAATAGATATTTTTTTCGAAACTACAAACTGTTGATAACTTTTTTATTTAGAAAGATACTGTATTCTCATATCTTATCCGAAATACTCAGAAATATTGTTTGTGTTTGTGTTAAAGAATTTATATAATTATGTCTTTCTTGAAACTAAACAATTCAACAACTCTGGCGGGAAGCATAATTTATTGAAGTATTTTATAAATCAGGGATTTATATTCTGAAATTCATACCCTGCTTTTTCTTCTGAGACTTCTAGTTTTAAATAACTTGCATTCGGAAGTCCATCGCGTAATGCATCCATGGAAATGTAAGTTGTCAAGCCCAATTTATCAATTCCCCGCCTATGATCATGTCCGGTTATCACTAAATTCACGCGATTTTTAGCAAACATAGGTAATAACACTTCAATTTCAGTTTCCACAGGATTGGTGGAGCCGGTGTGATGTTCTCGGAAAAAGTTCACATGTGAGAAAATGATGCAATTTCTGTATTCAGGACGCATGGTTTCTAACACATTTTTAAGCCATGCAAGTTGTTTTGCTCCAAGAGTGCCTCCACCAGAATCCAGACAAATATAAAGATCTTTATGCTGAGGAGTTTGCACCGTAAAATAATACGTGGAAGTACCGAAAAAGTCATAATATGTTTTCCAGCCATCAAAATACAAATCGTGATTTCCGACTACTAGAAAATACGGAATCTGATTAAAATCAGGTAGTTGATTTTTCAAGACCAAATAATCTTCTTCTTCCCCGGATACGTTGTCACCGACCAAAACAAAACCAAGGTTCTCCGATTTTGCGGCTTCAGTTAGAAATTTATTGAAATTTATCAAACCGCCAATGTGACTATCGCCAGCAACCAAAAGTTGATAATTTTCGGAATTCGCTGTCAGTGTTTTAAAAGGATGCGTTTGATTCCACATATCCGATTGTTCAAACCGTTCATCGACGCGGTCTGGTGAATAAAAATAACCGCTGAAATCTAACACATTGCATCCGGAAAGTAAAAAAACTAAAATCAACCCTCTGAAAATATATCTCAATCTATTTTCCATATCACACCTCCTCGTAAATAAGTTCCAAAATAGTTGACATGCATATTCAACAAGCCAGCCTGCATATAACCCAATTCACTGTAAAATTGCAAGTTGGGTTTAAAATCATATCTCAAATTCAACAAAATAATTGGATTTGTTTCTTGCTGAATAAAATAGCGATCGTAATTGGTAATACTTGCTTCAAAATTCAGCTTTTTACTGAAAGGCAGAAAATATGAAAATTTATACATCAAATTAATCGGCTCCCACAAGGAAGTATGAATTGAATCAGCAAACTTATACTGCGTGATAGCAGCCTGAGTGAACGAATAAATGCGTGTATTTAATCCGAGTTTATAACCAAAATGCTGGGTACGATACGAAGCTAGAACTCCAAAATTGGTTTCTCGCATATCAGTCGAAATTGGCTTCCAGAGAAAAAGTGCTTCAATATTAACAGGAATTTTCCCAAATTTAAAATCATTTGCAACTTGAATAGAAAATGCAGAAAGAACCTGATCTGTAGCATTTGAGAAATGCAACAATGCCCCTGTAGAAGCTGATAAACTACCTGTTCGACCCGAAATTTGAGTTGAAAAATCCCCGTAAAATCCTTGTGAAACCACATTACTTCCTGTTTCCAGATAAGTATCAACCGAAACTTGTCCGAAAGCCGAAAATTGAGCCAGAACGAAAAACAGAATGCTTATTTTAAGTTGTTTATTTGGTACTCTGTAAAGAGTTTTTATTTTTGAAAAATTCATATTTTAAATCTTACTTTTCATATCAATCTGTACTCTTACTTCTTTATTATCTCGCAATAAAGTTAGTTTCAACAGGTATTTCGATGAGGTTTCGAATATCCTTTTTAATTCATTTAGAGTGTATTGAAAGGCTATTTGTCCATTCACCTCTATAATTTGATCGCCCTCTTTCACTCCGGCAGTTGCTGCAGGTGAATTTTCCCATACTTTCCAAACTTCGGTTTGTGGCAGGGAGGGAATCACCTGTGTAATTTCAATTCCGGCAATATTGTAACCAAATGGCCTATCGAAATATCCGTTCGGTTTGAAATAAAACTGCTTATCTTTATAATCAATAAAGCAATTAAAACGACTCAAAAGCTGACTTCCTACAGTTCCATCGCGGTGAGAGCTTTCAACAATATCGGCTATACTTGCTGAATCGGGAAAAGCAACAATTGGATTTTTCAAACAATATTTACCAAAACAAATCTGAGGCAATCTACCTATTTCTCCTTTTATTTCGCCGTTCAAACCCTGACCAATCGTTGCCCGAATACCGACTTTCGGAAGTGTTACTGATTCTTTTTTGTAGGTTTGAAACCAGGCATTCAGCTCTGCACCTGTATCAATCAGCATATTGACATCCTTTTTAGTACTGTCTGATTCAATAACACTTAATTGAAAAAACATTTTCTTTCCTTCAATTGTCAACGGGATTTTATCATATCCTATCGGTTCTTTGAATGAATTTTTTTCATAAAACCTGACTCGTTTTTGAGTATAATTAATTTCTACAATGTAATCAAGAAAAAAATCTACACCGATAAGTCCGTTTATTTTGTAACCGGTATGCTTACTTAAATTAAAAATATCTTCTTTCAGTACAAGAACACTTTTCGGTTCAAGCTTTAATTTTCCGATTCTCAATGTATTATAATCACTCGAATAGGCTTCTAAATGATTTCCAAGACCCAGCCCTAATAACTCTTTTACATTTGAATAGTTCAACGTAATCTTGTCGCCGGGTAATAATTCGGTAATAATTGTATGCCCGACTCCTGAATCCAAAATCAAATTCAGAGGAGATGAATTATTAATTCGGGTAGTAATTACAACATACGTTCCAACCATTTCAAATGGAATGGACGCTACAACTTTGCCTTGTCGATTCGCATTTAAATGTATAGCCAGAAAAAAATAACAGGTGATTATTATAACTTTTTTCATACTACTTCGATGAAAAAATTTAAGTCATACCGTTTTCATTAAACCAGTCAATAGCCTCTTTTATAGCAATTTTCAAATCTGATTCCTGTAAATGAAGTTCCTTTTTTGCTTTCTTATTCGTGTAGTATTCCCGAACCATCAACTGCATTAAATTCATAGTGCAAACTTCAGTTTTTATTCCGAACAATCTTAGTAAATCACCTGCTTTTCCGGCAATTTCTAACAACACATCTGGAATTGTTATTATTCTTTGGGAATATGCTCCTATTTTCCTTTGTAATTGATAAAATTCACTGAACGAAAGATTTACGCCGCATGCCAGATAGCGTTCTCCATTTTTTCCTTCATTCAAAGCGTTACAAACCGTAAGTGCCACATCGACCACCGGAACAAAGTTCTTTCCACCTTTTGGTACAAACAATAACTTTCTTTTGTAACCCATCAACATCAGTTTCCCTGAACTTGGTTTTGGATCATACGCTCCAATCATAAAAGTTGGATTTACAATTACAAAATGGTTGTTTGTTTCTTTTGAAGCTTCAATAACCAGTTTTTCTGCAACCATTTTACTTTGAGCATAAAACGATTTTGTAAACGGAAATTCAATATTGAAACATTCATCGGCAAGTTGTTGTTCGGAACCATAACCAATGGTATTAGCCGTACTGACATAAACAAAACGTTTAATATTTAGTTCTTTGGCTACTTTCAAAACCAACGCTGTTCCATCAATATTTATTGTGCTATAATCGGAATAATACAAAAAATTGGTGGAAGTTACGGCAGCAATGTGGATGATTGCATCACAACCAAAGGCTGCAATTCTTAAATTTTTGTAATTGCAAAAATTTCCCTCGAAAACTTCTACCTCTGATAAATCAAAAAATAATTTTCGGGTACTACGAACTATAATTTTTACAATATGCTCACGTCTAAGTAATTCCATTACCACTTGATGACCCAACAAACCATTGGAGCCGGTAACCAAAACTTTCACTTTTTACCGATTATAAATCTTAAATTGCACAAAAGTACAAATCTTTCAGGTAAATATTTCATTTTTAAAAATAATCATTTTTATAATCTGTATATTTGCAACCAGAAAAAAAAAATTAAATAATGGAAACTAAAGTCGTATTGATTACAGGTGCAAGTGCCGGCATTGGTTTGGCTGCTGCTATTCAGTTAATGAACAAAGGCGTTCGGGTTTATGCCGCTTCACGTCGGGGTGGAATTAATCTAAAAGCAGCGTCCGGTGACGGCGAGCTGATTCATGTAAAAATGGATGTGAATAAGGAAGATGAAATTGCTACTGTACTGGCACAAATACTCAAAGAAAATGATCATTTAGATGCTGTTATCAGTAATGCCGGTAACGGAATTGCCGGTTCCATTGAAGACACATCTTCGGAAGAAATGAAGTATCAGCTCGATACTAATTTTTTTGGAGCTGTAAAAACTATTCAAGCCTGTATTCCTGTTTTTCGCAAACAGAGTTACGGAAAAATTATTGCAACTTCTTCTGTGGCAGCCATTGTTCCTATTCCTTTTCAGGCCTTTTATTCGGCAGGAAAATCAGCTCTACTGGTTTTTATGCAAGCACTTTCGATTGAATTAAAACCATTTGGAATTCAATGTTGCACGATACTTCCAGGCGATACAATAACTGAATTTACCGCTTCAAGAAAATATACCCTTGCTTCACAATTGCCCGACTCCGCTTACATTGAAAAAATGAAAAAGTCAGTTGGAAAAATGGAAAAGGATGAGCAAAACGGTGTGGATGCTAATTTTGTAGCTCAAAAAATTGTTCATCAAGTAATGAATAAAAACATGAAAGTTTCCGTTGTTCCGGGTATTGATTATAAACTGATATGTTTTCTATTCAATCGTTTGCCGGCTTCATTGCGATTGTGGGTTGTAGGCAAGATTTATGGTTAAATTCTATTTTCATTAACAATAATAAAATGAAATGTCTTGTAACCGGCGCTACCGGTTTTCTAGGAACTAATCTGGTTCACGAACTGGTTAAAGCAGGTTGGGATGTACGTGTTATTGTCCGTCCAAATTCGAACACAACGTACATTAAATCACTTCCTATTGAAATTGTTTATGGAGAAATCACCAATAAAGACGATATTGATAAAGCTGTTAAAGGCACAGAAATAGTTTTCAATGTTGCAGGTGACACTTCGTTTTGGAAGAAAAGATTTGCCATACAACGTAAAGTCAATGTTGAAACTCCAACCTTAATTGCTGAAGCTTGCCTTAAACACAAGGTAAAACGATTGATTCATACCAGTACTGTTGATATTTTCGGTTACAATCCGAATGGTGTTGTAACTGAAAAATGGACCGATTATAACTTTGGAGAAATGGAATATAATTATGCCGACACCAAACGTGAAGGTGAAAAACGGGTGATGGAATTCAATAAAAAAGGCCTCGAAGTGGTGGTTATTTATCCGGGAAGCATGATGGGACCTTATGATTTTACGCTTCAATACGGTCGGTTGTTTTTCGATTTGCGTGACGGCAAAGTTCCCGGTTCACCTGCTGGTGGTGCCAGTTTCTGTCATGTTGTTGATGTAGCAAAGGCTCACATAACAGCCGCTACGAAAGGCGTTCCCGGTGAAGGTTATATTTGTGCAGGCGAAAATATTACGTACAAGGAGTTACTTTATCAGATTGCTACTAAATTCAACGCCAAAGCGCCAAAACTTAACATGACTCGCTGGATGTTGGTAACTTACGGTTACATTATGGAAGCTATTTCGTTTTTCACAAATAAAGCTCCTGATACCGATCCCGGAAATGCTCGTTATATGTCAATAAACGCATGGTATGATAGTTCAAAAGCCATTAAAGAACTTGGTTATAAAATCACTCCCTTGTCAAAATCGATTAACGATGCCTATGACTGGTACAAAGAAAACGGATTTTTTTGATACAAAATACAAAAAACGACTAAGAAATTACTTTTTAGCCGTTTTCAATTTAACATAATGGGTATTTATTTTAAACCTTTCTCATTTATACCTTTTGAGCTACCCTTAACACTTCCGTCCCAACCTTTTCGTTCAGCTGGCATTTCTTCTGTTTTCTTAATTCCCGCTTCATTAATCTCTTTTTCTTGAATACTTCCGCCTTTTACAGTACCATCCCATCCTTTACGCTCAGCAGGTGCTTCTTCGTTTTTCTTTATGCCTGCTTTATTAATAGCTTTTCCTTGAGTACCTTGCGGTTGGTTAGAAACTGTCACATTTTTAATTTGTTGGTATTCAGCTGCATCAGCCGGACAAGCAAATGTTAACTCTTCTACTTTTCCATCTGGATAAGTTGTTTTTTGAGTCACTGAACCACAGCTTGAAGTAGTACTATTCTGTGATTTATATAAGGGATTATCACCATCTTTATTTTTGGATTCATACAAAGGATTTTTTGTTAAATTATTATTGGATTTATACAATGGATTTTCTACATCTTTATTTTGAGATTCATATAAAGGACTTTTCTTTTCATTATTTTGTGTTGTTCCACCAGTTCCATTGGTATTAATCGTATGTTCAAATGGTATTCCATTTATATCAATTCCTTGTATAAGTATTTCTTGGTCATTTATTTGACTGTATGTAAGTCCATCGAGATTAGCATCCAATCCATCGTTAGTTCTCTTTATCCCGGCTTGATTAATCCCTTTTTCTTGAATACTTCCACCCTTTACTGTTCCATCCCAACCTTTGCGTTCAGTTGTATTTTCTTCTGTTTTCTTTATGCCACTTTCTTGAATACCTTTTTCCTGAATACTTCCGCCTTTTACAGTTCCATCCCAACCTTTGCGTTCAGCAGATGTTTCTTCTGTTTTCTTTATGCCACTTTCTTGAATACCTTTTTCCTGAATACTTCCACCTTTTACTGTTCCATCCCAACCTTTGCGTTCATTTGTCATTCCTTCGGTTTTCTTAAGTCCACCTTCATTAATGCCTTTTCTTTCAGAATTTCCACCACCTAAAACCAGTGTTATTCCGACATTTATACCTACCGCATTGTAACTTTGAGTTAGAGTTTGTGTAGTATAAGTCCCGAAAGCCAATTGTTTGTCTTCGTAATATCCTTTTTCATTTGCTGCTCCTTCGGGTTTAAAAGTTGAGATCTGTGTAGATACACTTGGTGAAATCATATAAATTGCTTCTGTCCAAATTCCTACAACCGGACTAATCATATAATTCAAGCGAACTTTTGGAGTCATACACAATCCACTTGTTGCATTTTGTTTCACTTTCAATAAATTATAAGTGTAGAGTTCACCGTTTACATTGGTTGTTTGCACCGCGGCGTATTCTCTTTTGGAATACAAATTAGTTAACCCTAAGCCCAAAATAGGCGAAATAATTAGGCGATTTCCCACATAAAAGTTTGCTTGTGGACCAACTTGCAATGTAAATCCATTATTTTTAGCTGAAACGTCACCAACAAAAGCAGCAGTATTTGTCACCTGATTTGCCATATTATACACCGTTGGCAAAGTTTGAAAATTGTAGTTAAAGCTATTATAATTAGCTCCGGTGTTGAATCCAACGCTCATAAACTGATTAGTATAAACAGGAACAAATACATTGGCATCAAAACGTAATAAACCAGTGGAAGCCCCACCAGTATTCGTTCCACCACCAACTGAAAGCATTCCTTTGTCTCCTACCGTTGTAACTTTTCCTTTTAGTTTACCGGCAAAAACAGAGGTAGAAATTACGGATACTAAAGCGAGCGATAATATTATTTTGTTTTTATTCATATATGTGATTTTTTTGTAATTATGATTTGTAATTATTATAAAAGTGAATTCATTTAGTTTATAAACATGAATTTGTTGATAATGTTTAAATTTATTGGAATATCTTTTTAGAAATATAAATATCGGATCTTTAAGGCTATTTAAAACCTATCAACAAGCTGTTGATAACTGTTGAAAACTGTCTGAAAGAAATATTGAAATTAAATTTGGAGAATTGAAAAACTTATTCTCTTATCACTTGTTTTGAAAAAACCTAATTAGTTACTCTTTTTTTTATACTTTCTTTTTAACCAGTTTTTAGAAGTTATTAGCATACAGGATACTAAAAAGATACTAACTTTGCAGATACTAACAGAGTGTTGATAAAGTTTGTATTTTTCTTATTTACAAAGGAATAATCCTTTTGAAATTGTTGATAGAATAGAACCATGTATCAATAACGGAATAAACAAGCTTTACGCATTATATTTATCAACCTTATCAACACTCTATTATTATCTTCATTAAGTTTTTTGAAAAAATTAAAAAGAATAATATAAATATAGTTTTGAAAACTCTGATAAAATAACCCCTAAAGTGGAATTTAGTTAGCACCAATTATTTAATTTAAGAAAATATGAAAACAAATATAGAAAACAAAACTAACTCCATCTCCCCTTTACGAGATAAGGGTTATCTTATATCGGAAATCAATCGATTAAAGAAAGAAAAAAATGCTGTTATCATGGCTCACTACTATCAAATGGGCGATATTCAGGATATTGCCGATGTAGTTGGCGATAGTTTGGCTTTGGCTCAAAAGGCAGCAAAAACTGATGCTGATATCATCGTGCTTTGCGGAGTTCATTTCATGGCCGAAACAGCCAAAATTCTTTCGCCAACCAAAAAAGTACTTATTCCTGACATCAATGCCGGATGTTCATTAGCCGATAGCTGTCCTGCGGACGCGTTTGAAGCATTTACCAAGGCTCACCCTGATCATACAGTAATTTCGTACGTAAATACCACAGCAGCCGTCAAAGCACTTACCGATGTGGTAGTAACTTCGACCAATGCTAAGAAAATAGTGGATTCATTCCCCAAAGATGCGAAATTAATCTTTGGACCGGATAGAAATTTGGGAGATTATATCAACAGTGTCACGGGTCGCTCGATGTTACTATGGGACGGAGCGTGCCATGTACACGAGCAATTCTCTGTTGAAAAGTTGGTGAAATTAAAATCGGAACATCCCGGAGCAGAAATAATAGCTCATCCCGAATGTAAGAAAACGGTACTATTAATGGCTGACTTTGTTGGAAGTACGCAAGCCTTGCTTAATTATGTAACCACTTCCGATAAAACATCTTTTTTGGTTGCTACCGAAAGTGGAATTCTACACGAAATGCAAAAGAAAAATCCCAATAAAGAATTTATTCCTGTTCCGCCAAACGACAGCACCTGCGCTTGCAACGAATGCAATTTTATGCGTTTGAATACGCTCGAAAAACTCTATAATTGTCTGCTGACCGAAACTCCTGAAATTTTGATAGAAGAAGAAATAAGAGTGAGAGCTGTGAAACCGATTTTGAGAATGTTGGAAATGAGTTGAGAATTATTATCAGAGATGTTTAAAACAATTCAACTATGAGAAAATTTGGGAAAAAAAGTCATTTACTGATTTTAGCTTTATTGCTTATTAATCCAGCAATATCTTTTGCTCAATTTACATTAACTGTTGAAATTACGGGTTTAAGAAACAACACCGGGAATATTCTTTATGAACTTTTTGATTCAAAACATAAAAGTTTAAAAGTTGGTAATGAAGATATTACTAATAAAAAATGTGTTGTTGTGTTTGAAAATTTAAAACCCGGTAAATATGGTTTTAATTATATTCATGATGAGAATAAAAACAAAAAGTTAGATACTAAAATGCTTTTCATTCCCAAAGAAGGATTTGGATATTCTAAGAATGTAGATGCAAAATTTGGACCGCCTGTTTTTGATAAATGGACTTTTGAATTAAAAGAAAATTTGAAATTAGATTGTAAAATTACTTACCTTAATTTTTAATTTAAATTTTCATTTTCAACACTTTATCTGATGCTAATTTTCCGGTTAAAATAGAAATTGGCAAACCTGCCGGACTATAAGTCCACTGCCCGGCCTGAAAAATGGATGGTAATGGAGTATCAACTGATTTGGCTATTCCAAGCATGCTACTTACTGCAGGCATGTATGGATTTGTAAATGCCCATCCTGTAATGCCACCTTCAGTATTTCCTGTAAGTTTTTCAATGGTAAGTGGAGATGAAGAAAAGCAACCAAAAACTTTGCTTTTAAGACCGGGGAAAATGCTTTCATTCAGAATTTCAATCGTTATTTGCTCCAAAAACTCCTTGATTTCTGCCGTCCAACCAAAATCCTCAATCTTTTTTGCCAAGCTATAATCGTAAAGTAAACTTACAATTAAACCGGTTTTTCCTTCTGGAGCTAAATCTACGTCACGCAATACGGGAATAGCAATTTCAAAAGTATTCAACCTAAAATAATCTTCCAGGTATTTTTTTAGTTTATTTTTCAACCCAAAATTCTCTTTATCAATGCTTTTTGAATTAAAAAACTCTTCCAAATCAATTTTTGAAACCATAGATAATCCTCTTTTATCGGGTGAATAGAAAAAATGTCCAGTGCATATTTTTGAGAAATATTCTTTCTTTTCGTTTACCGATAAATAAACAGTAAACACCGAATCACCAGCCTTCAAATCTTTCAGCAATGAACGCTTTTCTTCAATCTTATGAATCAATTTTCGGTTCGTCAGTTTTTCTAAAGGAATTATGTTGTACAATTGTTTCATATCGCCAGCCCAAATCAAATTTGAATAATCCGTACGATTTCCATCATTATCTATCACATATTTTTCTTCTGGTTGCAAACTTTGAATGGTTGTATCAGTTTTTATAAGTCCTCCATTTTCAATAATATACTCCTCCATCTTTTTTATCAACGAGGCAGTTCCACCTTTTGGATAATGATAATCGAGATATAAACTGAAATAGCTCAAGGCAAAAGAACTGGGCGTTTTTTGAAAGAAATGTTGAGCAATAATGTCAATCAATGATTGATTTTTTGTAAAAAGTTTTAGATAACTTTCAATTGGTTCTTGCAGTTTTTTTATTTTCTGAATGGTAAAAATGAATTTAAACATCCAGGGAAGAATAACTTTCATCAAGTATTCTTTATCTTCAGCCATATTAAGAAAAGCCGGATTATTGATGCCGTAAAGTACATCCATATAGGCCATTATTTTCTTTATTTCTAAAATTATTGCACTTACATCGTTTTCATTTTCAGGATATTGTGCTTTTAGAAAAGCTTCGTATTCACTCACACTTTCTTTTCCTTTCAATGTCAATACACTGTCGGCAATACCGATAGAAATAGTGCTTTTAACGAATTCAATCTCAATTCCAAGTTGTTTGAGCATAGGAAAAACAATGCCAGAATTTTCGATAGAACGTAATCCACCATCAAAATAAATTCCATCACGTTCAAAGGTCTGCACTAAACCTCCGACTTTATGTTGTTTTTCAAAAAGCAACACTGATCGACCGGCACGAGCAATATAAGCCGCTGCCGTCAGTCCTGCAATTCCACCACCAACAACTATTGCATCATATTTCATAAACCTCTGTTTTATCCAAATGAACTAATTCTTTACTAATATCGAAAATACGGCTGCCTAATTCCCTGTTTTGAGTGTGAGGAGCTGGAATTTCTTCGTTGGTAAGGTTGAAGAATTTTCCACTCACGTCCTTCATTTCTGGCGATGAAGCTAAATAGTAAATGGCTTCACCCGAAATTTCAGGATTTTTTAAAAATGGCTGCATCAAGTATTTCGAAAACCAATTGTAAAATTTACCATTATAACTGCCTATATTTGATTTTACTGCGCCCGGATGCATGGCATTAATCGTCACATTTTTTCCCTGAAGTAAATCATTCAGTTCCCAAACAGTCATTAGTTGAGCAGTTTTTGCGGCTCCATAACCACCATAACCGCCATATTTACGTTTTTCCCAATTCAAATCGTTAATGTTCAATCCATTAAACCGGTGACCTTCGGAGTTTACCTGAATGATGCGCGATGGTGCGCTCTCAACCATCCGTTTAAGCAACAGGCTGGTGATTAGAAATGAAGCTAAATGATTGACCGCAAAAACTTTTTCGTAGCCATCGGCGCTAAGTTGACGCGTGGTAAGATGAATACCGGCATTATTTATCAGCACATCAATATGAGGATAATTACTCAGAATAGCTTCACAGGCTTTCCGAATTTCTATAAGATTTGCAAAATCAGCAATATAATAATCGGGCTCCGGAGTTGATAATTTTCTCAAATCTGCACAAAGTTTTTCCACTTTTTGTTTATTACGAACAATTGTAACAATTTTAGCACCTGCTTTTGCTAATCGGATAGCAGCTTGATATCCAACACCCGATGTAGTTCCTGTTATGACACAAACTTTACCTACCATCGATTCGGTAGAAATTTTTTGCGGCAACCGGCCTGCACGTATAAAATCTAACTCCGGTGGAAATTCATATTTCTTTTTCATTAGCCAAATTTTTTAATTAAAAAGCGACGATACATTTTATTCCAATGCGGAATATTGTTGAAAATATCGCCCCATAAGTCATAATAATCACGCTGTTGTAGAATACGACCATCTTCGCTAATTGTTAGTTTTGTGGAACCGTAAATAGGAGTACTTGGATATTTTTTAAAAATCATCGTCATTATCCAGTCGAAAATAATGATATTATCGTTTTCGGCAATCGAGACAATTTCCATTTTTAGCTGATTTGTTCGTTTTGTAAGGCGGTTACACATGGCGGTAAAATCTTCGATTCCTTCAATTCGCTGAATAGTATCCTGAAAAATAATGTTTTGGTGATAATAGGGAAAAATATGTGACCAATCGGGTTTCCCATCTGTGTTATAAGTTTTTGACCACAACTCTTTTACAATTTCAATATTAATGGGTATAAATGTTTTTGTTTCCTCCATATTTGCTGATTCTTTCATATTTTAAATTCTGTATTTGCAAATATATATATTTTTAAATAATTGAAGACTATATTATTGGTTTGATTAAAAAATAATTGTAATTTTGAATATTAAAATATTTAAAACAATAATTTACCAACAAGGTTCAGATAATTAAATCTATAAACAATATGTCTTTACAAGCTAAATTCATTACTTTTTTTCTTGGATTATTAAATGCCAAAAAATTGGTATATACATCTTTTTTGAATCCCCCAAGATCAAATAAATCACTTGTCACAAAACATTTACTAAAACATTTTCATGTTTCTGAGTTTCAGATTTTGGGAAAATCAGTAGTTACAATACAGCCAAAAACAAGTGCAACCAAAACACATATTTTATTTTTTCATGGCGGAGCATATCTGTTGGAAGGTAATAACATGCATTGGAAATTGATTGAAACGCTTGTAAATAAAACCAATTGCAAGGTAAGCTATATTGACTATCCTTTAGCACCCGAGCATAATTACAAAACCACTTTCGATATGGTGCAGCAATCTTTTGATATACTTACAAAGCTATTTTCGGACGATAACTTTGTACTTATGGGTGATTCTGCCGGAGCTGGATTGGCTTTGGCTTTTGCACAAAAACTGGCTAACGAGAATGCAGCTATACAACCGATAAAAAACATTTTGTTTTCACCTTGGCTGGATCTATCCATGCAGAATCCTGAAATTCAGAAGCAGAAGATTTTAGATAAACTATTGCCTTTTCAAGGTCTTGTTGAAGCAGCTAAGAAGTATGCTGGTGGTGATGATATGAGTAATTATTTGCTTTCCCCACTGAATGGAAAACTAGATAGCTTAGGCGAAACTTTGATATTTTTTGGAACACATGAGTTGTTTTATCCGGATTGTAAGTTGCTACAAGAAAAATCAAAAAACTACCAGAATTTAAAATTTTATGAGTTTACTGAAATGCAACATGACTGGGTCATTTATCCAATACCGGAATCTAAAATGGCTCTGAGTATTGTTTTAGATTTACTTAATTAAAAAGTAGTTATTCTGCTTTTCATTTCTTACATTTGCAAACCTATAAACTTATACTTGAGTTTATCTGTTAATACTGGATAAATGAAAAATAAGATATTCATCATAAAACAACTTCCTTTCCTTATCAGCATTCTTGCCATGCTTGCTGTTATATATGATTTGGGGTATGCTCATACGTATTACGAACGGCAATTTATGCAATCATTCTATCTTTTTGCTATGATTGTTGGGCTTACTTCTATTTCCACTCGTTATATTTTTAAAAAGACCCGTCCAAAATTAGGCGTATTACCGTACGATATTTTATCGATGATTTTTGTTTTGATATTAATTTTCATCGATCTAAAATTACTTTTTACAAATCATTTTACATTTCTTCTTTTCCTGAAAGATAAAATTTGGGTTTACATTGCACTGTTTCTTATTTTCTTTCGTGAACTTTCTTCTACTGATATCGACTTCAGGAGAATTTCCCTGAACCCGGCTCAACTTTTTATTTTGAGCTTTTTATTTGTCATTGTGGCAGGTACTTTTATGCTTTTATTACCAAAAGCAACTTATACTAATATTTCCATACTTGATGCCTTGTTTACTTCTACCAGTGCGGTTTGTGTTACCGGACTTGTAGTAGTTAATACTGCAACTTATTTTACCGAATTGGGACAGTTTATTATTTTGCTGTTGATTCAGATTGGAGGTTTGGGAATAATGACTTTTACAAGCTATTTCAGTTATTTTTTCAAAGCTGGTTCGTCGTACGAAAATCAATTACTGTTAAGCTCCATGACCAATACTGAGAGATTGGGAGAGGTGTTCAAAACATTGAAAAGGATTCTTTTGATTACTTTAATCATTGAGGGAATCGGAGCAATTTTTATCTTTTACAACATCGATGTTGCATTGATTCCATCTGTTTTAGAACGGATGTTTTTTTCTATTTTTCATTCTGTTTCAGGTTTTTGTAATGCAGGATTTTCAACTCTTCAAAATAATTTATACGAACCTGCATATCGGTTTAATTATCCGCTGCATTTAATCATCGCCTTTCTGATTATTTTGGGAGGTATCGGTTTTCCAATTGTTTTCAATTTATTGAGCTTTATCAAGAATAGTGTAAAAAACCTATATTATAAAATTTCCGGGAGCAATGAATATATTAGATTGCACAGAATTATCAATGTAAATACCAGAATTGTACTAATCACAACTTCGATATTAATTGCCTTAGGAACCGTTTCATTTTATGGTTTTGAATATAATAACACACTCACTGAACACGGATTTTTTGGAAAAATTGTAACTGCTTTTTTCGGTTCGGTCACATCCAGAACAGCAGGCTTTAATACGGTAGATACATCCTTACTTGCAATTCCAACTGTCATGATACTAATTTTCCTTATGTGGGTGGGAGCCTCACCGGGTTCTACCGGTGGTGGTATTAAAACAAGCACCTTGGCAATTGCTTTTCTAAACTTTATAAACCTTGCCAAAGGAAAACCCAATATTGAAATTTATAGACGCGAAATTGCTCAAAAGTCAGTTAACAGAGCGTTTGCAACTATTATGCTTTCATTCCTTGTTATTATTCTTTCAATTTTTAGCCTTAGTATTTTCGACAGTGATAAAGAGTTGATGAGTATTATTTTCGAATGTGTTTCAGCATTTGGAACTGTCGGTCTGAGTCGTGGAATTACAGCAAGTTTGAGTGATCCCGGTAAGTTAACCATAATTATAACCATGTTTGTAGGTCGGGTGAGCATGCTTTCAATTTTTATCGCATTGTTTAAAAAATTTGCTTTACACCAATATCGTTACCCTTCGGAAGAAGTATTAATAAACTAACTTTAAAATTTATTTTCTATGAAATACATTATTATCGGACTTGGAAATTTTGGTTCATCCATCGCAGAAAAACTCACCAATTTAGGACACGAAGTGATTGGTGTTGATCACCAAATGGAGCGTGTTGAAGCAATAAAAGATAAAATATCATATGCTATTTGTTTAAATAGTTCAGATCCACAAGCGGTTGCAGGTTTACCGTTGAATAACACCGACGTAGTAATGGTTTGTATTGGCGAAGATGTAGCTGCCAATATTATGACGACCGCTTTGTTGAAAAAGATGAAAGTACCCCGTTTAATTAGTCGCTCCATTTCTGCATTGCACGAAACGATACTGGATGCAATGGGAATTGAAGAAATTCTGCGACCGGAGGAAGATTCAGCACAACGCTGGGTAAAAAGACTAACAACCAGTCATTTAATTGATTCTTTTGAATTATCTAAAGGATACAGCATTGTAGAAGCCAAAGCTCCCGAAAAATTTATTGGAAAAACATTGGAAGAAATAGCTTTGATTAAAAACTACAATGTGCTTGTTTTAACAACGATTAAACAGACCATTGAAAAGAACATGATCGGTGTTCCGCGAAAAGTTTCTAATGTTCAAGGTGTTATAACTGCAAAAACCGTATTTGAGAAGGACGATATTATGGTTTTATATGGTAAAGATAACGATATACAGAAATTATTGGAGGAATAACATATCACTAAAAAAGCGGAAATCACTCCGCTTTTCTCAATTCCCCTTTAGGGGTTAGGGGTAATCTTAAATAACTTATCATTTCGCCGTATTAGCTCATTGGTTTTCAAAGAAAAATAAGTCCCTTTTTCAACTTTTTCAACTGGTTTTAATTGAACGCGTATTTCTTTTACCACATCTTCGTAAGCGCCTGTAGTTTCACCGGTTATCAGAATTTCATCACCAACTTCTAAATATTGTGCTTCCAATAAGAACTCGGCAACACCTAATTTTTGGAAAAAGTTGGTACATTTACCTACATAAATCTTTTTATGTGTTGCTTCTGAACCATAATTACTACTCCATTCTCCAAGTCGTTGTCCAAGATAATACCCGTTCCAGAATCCACGATTAAAGACCTTGGCAAGGCGATTGTCCCATTCTACCTTTTTTTCGTCTGTAAACGTCCCGTTGAGACACGAATCAATAGCTTCGCGGTAACAACTAACCACCGCTTTTACGTATTCCGCTCCGCGTGCCCGTCCTTCAATTTTGAATACCCGTACTCCAGCCTCTAGCATTTCGTCTACAAAACCGATTGTCTTCAGGTCTTTTGGCGACATAATGTATTCGTTATCGATTTCCAATTCAATTTCAGAATCTTTATCTTTAACCACATATCCACGGCGGCAAATCTGGTTACAAGCACCACGGTTCGCAGAGATATTTTTTTCATGCAAGCTCAGGTAACATTTACCCGAAACCGCCATACACAATGCACCATGACAGAACATTTCGATACGAATCGGTTTACCGTTTTTACCAATAATTTTTTCGTTTTCAATGGCATCGTAAATGGCTTTTACCTGCTTTAAATTCAATTCACGCGCCAAAACTACCACGTCAGCAAACTGAGAATAGAATTTCAACGACTCAACATTTGTGATATTGGTCTGAACAGAAAGATGCACTTCAACACCGACGCTCGACGCGTACATCATAGCAGCCACGTCGGATGCAATAATGGCCGAAACACCTGATTCTTTAGCTACATCGATGATTTGGTGCATTAATGTTATGTCATCATCATACAAAATGGTGTTGACTGTCAGATAGCTGTTCACCTTGTTTTCATTGCAAATCCGAACAATTTCGCGCAAATCTTCAGTGGAAAAATTACTGCTCGACTTGGCACGCATATTTAGTTTTTCGATGCCAAAATACACCGAATCGGCACCGGCTTTGATGGCAGCCCAAAGGCTTTCCCACGATCCGGCAGGTGCCATGATTTCAATGCTGCCCCTAACCCATAAAGAACCCCTAACCCCTAAAGGGGAACTGAAGTTAGTTTCATCTATATTTTTTTTTATTTCCATTTTTTTCATCTATATTTTAAAATTGTACTTTCCCAAAACTCCCCTTTAGGGGTTAGGGGTCATCTTTGGAGTCAATTTACTCAATGTAAAACTTACCCCAACCCGTATTTGATGGTATGGGAAATCGGTAATTCCATACTGATATTGAGCAAAATAATCAATGTTTTTTGATAGAATTGAAAATTTGGCGGCGTAAACCAGTGGAGCATCGCCGTAATCTCCCAAAGGGCTCAATTTGCTATTTGTATGTATCCAGCCCCAATAGCCCGAAAGCGTGTTTTCCAGTTTCCATGATGAATTTCCAAGTATCAGTTTTCCGCCATACATGGTTGCATCATCCTGTGTGCTGTTGGTTGTTTCCCAACAAAGAAATCCAACATTTGCGACTCCTCGAATCTCGCTTATAAATTTACTTTTTGTATAAATTGATTTACCAGCCTCCAAATCGAAATAGTATCCTGGCGTGTCAAAGTAACGTCTTTGAGGAAAATTTGTTCCTGAAGCTGTTTTAATAGTAGCATTAAATATAACAGATGGAGCTATTTTTTCCTCTTTCAAAAGGCGGATTCTGGTTTGTACATATAAATCACCGTTTGCTGTTCCGTAGGTATTACCATTTTTTGTTACAAAGGGTTTATCTCCTTTCGTAATTCTGGTGGGATCCAAAAGATTCATTCCTCGGGCTGTACTCAGCTCGTCTGTAACCTGATAATTTTCCAACACGGTTGACCACAATTTAATGGAAACACGCTCTGGAATAAGAGGAATTTCTATTTTGACGTATCCGTTTTTTGTTTGATCACTATAGCCAAAATAATAATCGGCCATTAAACTGAAAGTTGTTTTGGAAGGTATCCTAGCGTCGGTAAATTCAGGTACCGGATTGGCGTTGGGTCCGAACCAAGCCGAAGAATATTTTGCGGATTGACTCATTACCAGTTGAAAGGAGGAAAATAGTAAAAGGAAAGTACTTATTTTTTTCATTGATATTTTATTAATTCAAATCCATTACAATCTGAATATTTTCTTTTACAATTTTGATTAATTCTTTTGGCAAATCGCCGATTTTACTTAGCAATCGTTTGTTATCAATTGACCGTATCTGGTCAATCATAATATCGCAGTTTTGATGAAGATTTGTCGTACCTTTTTTAAGGTTAACACGCAAAATATCAGCTTCCTTTTTCACATTAGTAGTAATAGGACAAATAATTGTTGAAGGATGAGGAATTTTATTCAGCAGATTAGTCTGAACAATTAAAACTGGTCTTGTTTTGCCCGGTTCTGTTCCAATTTGAGGATTCAAATCGGCAATCCATATTTCAAATTGTTTGATTGCCATAGTCGATATCTTCAAAATCATTTAAAACTAACATTGATTCATCTTTCACTAGATCAGATTCCTTTTTGAGCTTTTTTTCTAGCATTAAACGATTTTGAACCCGGTTATAGTAATCCAATGCCTCATTAATGTATCTGTTACGGGCCTTTTTGTTTTTTGTAAGTATCTTTTCAGTTTCTTCAAAAATAACATCATCGATTTTTAATGATACTGTTTTCATGTTCTAAGATTTTATGATACAAAAGTATATCATCCAAGTATATCATCCAAGTATATTATGATTATTTATTAATTCAAAAAGAAAACTGCTAATTGTCAATTCTCAATTATATTTTTATCTTTGTATCCCGATTTTGCATATAAATGAAAATTTCAAACATAGAATTTCCTGATAAACCCTTATTTCTTGCTCCTATGGAGGACGTTACCGATCCGGCTTTCCGCCTTTTGTGTAAGCGTTTTGGAGTGGATATGGTTTATACAGAATTTATTTCGGCTGATGCGTTGATTCGTAGCGTGAAACGAACAGAACAAAAGTTGACAATATATGATGAAGAACGTCCGGTTGCTATTCAGTTATACGGTCGTGAAGCTGATGCCATGGCAGAGGCAGCAATTATTGCATCCGAAGCCAAACCGGAATTTATAGATTTGAATTTTGGATGCCCGGTAAAGAAAGTGGCTGGCAAAGGGGCAGGAGCGGGGCTGTTGCGTGACATTCCGAAAATGCTTCAAATCACGACAGAAGTAGTGAAAGCTGTAAAAGTACCGGTGACTGTAAAAACGCGTTTGGGCTGGGATGATGATAGTAAAATTATTGTTGAGTTGGCGGAACAATTGCAGGATTGTGGCATTGCAGCACTGGCTATTCATGGTCGTACACGCTCACAAATGTACAAAGGTGAAGCTGACTGGACATTGATTGGAGATGTAAAGAATAATCAGCGAATGCATATTCCCATTATTGGAAATGGTGATGTTACAACTCCTGAACGCGCAGCCGAATGTTTTGACAAATACGGAGTTGATGCGGTGATGGTTGGGCGCGCTGCAATCGGAAGACCGTGGATTTTCGGTGAAATGAAACAGTATTTTAAAACTGGTAATTCGAGTGGATTTCTTACTTTTGAGGAACAAAAAGCCATTTTGAAAGAACATATTATTTCTTCCGTTAAATGGCTTGATATTGATGAAAATACACCCATTGAAAGTGTTAGCAACCAACACTTGAAAGGCATTATTCATAGTCGCCGACATTTGGCTGCAACACCCGTTTTTAAAGGCATTCCAAACTTTAAGGAAACCCGGATTGCTATGCTTCGAGCCGATTCTTTGAAAGATCTTTTCTCAATAATTGATTCAGTAAAAGCCCCCTAACCCCGTTCGGCTGAGCTCACGTCGAAGCCTGAAGAGGGAACAAAGAGTTTCAAACTTATTTCGTAATAATTTGTTATTTAATACATTATACACTTTTTATTTTTACAATTATGAATAGAAAAATTAATTCATGCTTCAGTTCCCCCTTTAGGGGGTTAGGGGGCATACTAATTGCTTTAACGCTTATGACAACAGCCTGCAATTCCAAGAAAGATGCAAAACTGAGTGC
>JBBRTR010000043.1:0-21364 GCA_038244215.1 Bacteroidales bacterium | reverse complement strand
TTTGGAGTACTAAAATAACGTCCGACAAGTTTTTCAGTCATTTCGGCATTATTTGCTGGTTCAATATCAGTAATGTATTTGAAATCAGGTCGTGAAACCATGAATTCTAAAATGCTTTGTTCGTCAATTACTTCCTTACGTGCAGTATTTACCAAAACTGCACCTTTTGGTAATTTGTTTAACAAAGCAGCATTGATTGATTTTTTGGTTTCGGCGGTAGCCGGAATATGTAACGAAATTATATCGGAAACCGAATATAATTCTTCAACCGATGATACAGCTTTCACACCGTCTTTTTCAATCACATCGGCAGGACAAAAAGCATCAAAAGCATACAGTTCCATTCCGAAACCTTTAGCAATTCTTGCCACATTCCGACCCACATTTCCATAGGCATGAATTCCGAGTTTTTTGCCCATTAATTCTGTTCCTGAAGTTCCGTTGTAAAAATTACGAACTGCATAAACCAACATTCCAAAAACCAGTTCGGCAACAGCATTTGAATTTTGTCCCGGTGTGTTCATCACACAAACTCCAGCAGCAGTAGCTGCGACCAAATCCACATTATCATAACCAGCACCGGCACGAACCACAATTTTCAATTGTTTGGCGGCGGCAATTACTTCCGCATCAACAATGTCGCTGCGAATGATAATAGCATCAACATCGACAACTGCATCGAGCAATTGTTGTTTTTCGGTATATTTTTCGAGCAAAGCCAGTTCAAAACCAGCAGATTCTATTTCCTTGCGAATTCCGTCCACTGCAACTTTTGCAAATGGTTTGTCGGTAGCGATTAGAACTTTCATAATATCTTAGTTTGAAAGTTTGAAAGTTTGAAAGTTTGAAAATCAGTTTCTAATATTACCGACTACAAACTACCAACTGCAAACTAAATTAATTTTGTTTTTCAAATTCATTCATGCAATCAACAAGCGCCTGAACACTTTCAATAGGCATGGCATTGTAAACAGAAGCGCGAAAACCACCAACCGAACGGTGACCTTTAATTCCATCCATTCCGGCTGCTTGTGCAAATTTAAGGAAGTCAGCTTCCAAAGCAGCATATTCAGGTTTCATAACAAAACAAATATTCATGCGCGAACGATCTTCTTTTGCAGCTGTTCCGACAAAAATTCTACTCGAATCGATTGCGTTGTAAAGAAGTTCGGCTTTGGCAATATTCAGTTTTTCCATTGCAGGTACACCACCTTTTGCTTTTACCCAACGCAAAGTTTCCATCGCGCTATAAATTGGTAATACAGGCGGCGTATTAAACATTGAACCATCGGCAATATGTGTTTTGTAATTCAACATGGTCGGAATATAACGCGAAACTTTTCCCAGTATTTCATCTTTTACAATGACAAAAGTAAGTCCGGCAGGAGCCAGGTTTTTCTGAGCACCACCATAAATAAGTCCATATTTGGAAATATCCAGCGGACGAGAGAAAATATCGGATGACATATCAGCAACCAAAGTCACCGGTGAATCCATATCGGTCAAAATTTCCGTTCCGTAAATTGTATTGTTGGTTGTAATATGAAAATAATCGGCATCAGTAGGAATTACATATCCTTTCGGAACAAAAGTATAATTGGCATCCTTCGAAGATGCAACTTCAACCACTTCGCCAAAACCTTTGGCTTCTTTCATGGCTTTGCTGGCCCAAACACCGGTATTGAGATAAGCAGCTTTCTTTTCCATCAAATTAAATGGCACCATGCAAAACTGCATACTAGCACCACCACCTAAAAATAATACGGAATATCCTTCAGGTATGTTTAATAATTCTTTGAAAAGCGCAACGGTTTCATTCAAAACAGCTTCAAAACCTTTCGAACGGTGACTAATTTCCAAAATGGATAAACCTGAACCGTTGAAATCCAAGATTGCTTCAGAAGTCTTTTCAATTACTTCGCGTGCCAATATAGAAGGACCCGCACTAAAATTATGTTTTTTCATACTATAATTATTATAATTGTTTTGATAGTTTATAAACAGAATTTGAAAGTACAAAAGTACTGTTTTTTTTAGTTCCAACCGCTTAAAAATGTGTTTTTATGATATTTAGGTTTATTAAATTTTTAAATATTCACTTACAATTCAAAAACAACATTTTTATGCACAGAGTCGAAATTTATGTGCAGAAAGGGCGACATTCCAAAAAGCTTACAAATCTATCTTCTATACTCTTTTTTTTAAGTTGGCATTTGTTCCCATCCTAGTTATCAGGATTTTAAAAAAACACCTCATTTGTTATCCCGGTATTCTTTAAGAAATTTCAGTTACCAGAGTCTAAATTCATTTAGTATATTTTAAATTAAATACAGAGCGTGAGCAGTCAATTTCCTATAAGTATTTTATCAAAAAATTATTATCAAAAAAAATATATTTGGGAAATTAAAAATATAATGTCATTTATTTAAAAATTATTGTTATTTTTGCTGCCGTTGCAAACGTTTGCAATTTATACATGGATATTTAGACACCCATTCAAAGTTAAATATAAATATTGTTTTTTATAAAGTATTAATTATCATTTACGTAGTATTAAAAATCAATCAATCAAAAAATCTAATTTTTTAAAATCATGAAAATCAATCAAAAAAAAGTGATGACTACAAGTTGTCAATTCAAAAAAATTGAGACTATGAGACTTAAATTTTTTGCTGTATTATTGCTATTTGGTTTTGTTTCCACACTTAATCTGTCGGCTAAAACTGAGGTTGCAGTTAATTTGGAAACACAACAGGAAAATGTAAAAGTTCAGGGAATTGTTAGAGACGAAGGCGGATCGCCTCTTATCGGAGTCAGTATAGTAGTACAAGGGACTAGCACCGGAACAGTAACTGATACAAACGGAAAATTCAGTTTAAATGTAGCAACTAAAGATGCTGTTCTTGTTTTTAGTTATATCGGATACAAAGAACAAACTGCTACTGCTCAGAAAAGCAACTTAACTGTAGTATTGCAAGAAGATACAAAAACGATGCAAGAGTTGGTTGTAATAGGTTATGGTGCACAGAAAAAGCTCAATTTGACAGGAGCAGTTAGCACCGTAGACGTAAGCAAATACTTGACGAGCAGACCAATTGCTGATGTTGGACGTGGTTTGCAAGGTTCGGTACCCGGTTTGACGGTTATTGTTGGTAATGGCGAAGTTGGGTCTGATGCTGTAATGAAAATTAGAGGTCAGATTGGTTCATTGTATGGTACTTCTAGTCCACT
Source organism: Bacteroidales bacterium (assembly GCA_038244215.1). Classification (GTDB taxonomy): domain Bacteria; phylum Bacteroidota; class Bacteroidia; order Bacteroidales; family Paludibacteraceae; genus Paludibacter. The sequence goes on along the minus strand of JBBRTR010000043.1, from coordinate 18,133 downwards.
TATCTTGTTGGATAACGTTGAAATACCAAGTATTCAATTGGTTAATCCAAGCAATATAGAATCGATTTCAGTTTTAAAAGACGCAGCTTCTACTTCCATCTATGGTTCTAAAGGTGCTTTTGGAGTAATACTGATTACTTCAAAGAAAGGAACTGCAACGGAATCGATGAATGTACAATATTCTACCAACTATTCTTGGCAAAACATAGCAAAGGACATGAAAATGGGATCAATAGATGCTTTAGAGTATTCTGTACTTGCCGCTGAACGTGGTAATGCAACAAAAGCAGGTGCATTCTGGCAAGTTGATCGTGCCAGTTTTGAGAAATCAAAACTGTGGTTACAAAACTATGGTGGTACGGTAAAACCTGACGATCCTATGCTTTATGGTAGAGATTGGTATTTTGATGGTTCCAGTAAAATGGGTGTAAGGATGTATGATCCTTTCAACTATATGATTAAAGAATGGGCTCCTTCGAAAGATCACAATTTATCGGTTAGCGGAAGAAGTGGTAAAACTTCATACAGTATCGGTTTAGATTATTTGAATCAATCGGGTATGATGAAACCTGCCAAAAAGGATGAATTTACAAAATATAATGCTTCAGTTAATATAAGCACCGAAGTTAATAAGTTCTTAACGATTCGTGCCGGATTATTATTCTCGAATCGTACGAAAGACTATGCCTACGTAACAACAGGTGCCGACCCTTGGCTTTATCTTTACCGTTGGGGTCCACTACAGCCGCTTGGAACAGAAGATGGACAACAATTAAGAGGTGCAGTAGGTGAAGCAATGGCAGCTAACACCGCTAAACAACAATGGAATTATAACAATGTAAATGTTGGTGCAACTTTAAACATTACTAAAGACTGGAATATTGAAGGCGATTTCACTTTTTCAAATCAAGATTTTACATGGTTAAGACCAGGAACTCGTTTCACTTTACGTGATTCATGGAGTGCACCTATCAAAAGGCTGGATGCTGCTGGAAATCAGGTTTATGTAAACGAAAAAGGAGAAGCCGTAAATGCTACTGATGTGGGTGCAATGGCAGCATATCAGCTGGCAAACACCACTTATACCGGTATTGGAGCAAGTCCAGACCATATTTATCGTAGTTCTGAAAACACTAAACAGAGAACTACCAACATATATTCTACCTATAATTTAAATTTTGGTAGTGCAAGCGAACACGGAGTCAAGTTGATGGCTGGTATGAACCTTGTAACAAACGATATGATATCTAGTTGGGCTCAAAAAACCACTTTGATGGTTTATGATAATCCACAGTTTGATTTGGCTACAGGTACACAAACAGCTGGCGGTGATGCCGCATGGGCATCACAAATTGGATTCTTTGGACGTATAAACTATTCATTTATGGATAAAATCCTATTGGAAGCAAATATACGTCGCGATGCTTCTAATAAATTCCCAACTAATTTGATGTGGCGTTGGTTCCCATCATTCTCTGCCGGATGGCGTGTTACTGAGGAAGAATTTATGAAACCCTTAGCTCCAACTTTATCTACTTTGAAAATTAGAGGTTCTTGGGGAACAATTGGTGATCAAACAATTCCTTCAAGTTTATACAAAGCCCGTTTAGATTCTTATACTAGTAATTGGTTGAATGGTGAGACAAAATACAATGCATTTAGAAATCCACCGCTTGTACAACCCGATATTATGTGGCAGGATATCAATACCTTGGATCTTGGATTTGATATGAGGCTTTTTAACGATAAATTAGGTGTTACCTTCGACTGGTATAAACGTACCAATCAGAATATGTTAGTTGCAGGTGCAGCAGCTCCTGCCACATTGGGAACTGGCGTTCCAGTTGGTAACTTTGGAGAGTTAACTACTACAGGTTGGGAAGTTGCAATTGATTATAACTACAGATTTAAAAACGGATTAGGGGTAAATGTTCTGGCTTCAATTTCTGATGCTTCTACAGTTGTTACTAAATATCAACAAGGAGCATTAAAGACAGTTTCCAATGCATTCTTCGAAGGAAAGCAATATGGCGATATTTATGGTTATACTACCGACAAACTTTATCAATTAAGCGATTTCGATTTGGATGCTAATGGAGCATTACAGCTTATTACACTTACAGCAGCTGAAACTTCAGTTCCCGGATATGTTGGTAAAAAAGCGTATAAACTTAAAAATGTTGATGGTGTAAAACCTGTATACCAGGTTTATTTACAAAATGCGGCTAACTTTAATTTTGGTCCTGGCGATGTTAAGTTTAAAGACTTGAATGGCGATGGCGAAATTAATAACGGTACTAACGTTGTTGATGATAAAGGTGACCTTAGTGTGATTGGTAATTCAACACCACGTTTCCAATACTCACTTCGTTTAGGAGCAGATTTCAGAGGTTTTGATGCTTCGGTTTTATTACAGGGAATTGGTTCAATGCAATTGTGGGGTGATGGTTCTTTAGCAATTCCGGGATATCAATCGTCTGACGGTGGCATGCCTCAAACTATTGCAGGTGATTTCTGGAAAGATGATCGCACCGATGCTTTCTATCCAAGAGCATATAATAACTCAGGAGCAAATACTGGTAATAATATGCAGATTCAATCTCGTTATTTGTTGGATATGTCCTACTTACGAATTAAGGACATAACATTCGGATATACAGTACCTAATAATTTGACCAATAGAGTTTATGTTTCTAAAGCTCGTTTCTATGTTAGTTTGGAGAACTTCGTAACATTTGACAATTTGAGAGGTTTACCAATTGATCCTGAATCAATAGCCGGTCAAAATCCAGGGATATCAGGTTCTGCAGATGGTAGCTATAATCTAGGTCGTGTAGGTCAAGGTTCACCCATGTTCAAAAGTATATCCATAGGTACTCAAATTAGTTTCTAATCTTAAAATTTAATTTATTATGAAAACGAAAATATTAAGTCTATCAATTTTTGCGCTGCTATTATTGAGCCTTTCAAGTTGTGATGCGTTGCTCGATAGGCCTCCTCTTACAACGATCGAGGATGCTAAATTCTGGGTTTCGGAATCTAATTTAAGATTGTTTGTAAACGATGATTATACTTACTTTTTCCCTGGCTACAATACTGGCTTTGGATTGGATTATGCTCCATTGAGAGGTTATAACTTTTCGGATGACTTTGCAAATACCAACAAACAATCACTTTTTGAAACAAGTGTTCCAACTTCGAGAAGTTCAAGTTCTCCAACTGCAGCTTGGCTTTCTACTTATCAAGGTCCTACATGGGATTTTTATTACATTCGTAAGTCAAATCTAATTGTGGAGCGTATGAATAGCGATATGAAGAATGTACTTACTACCGATCAATTTAAACATTGGATCGGAGTGGCTAGATTTTTTAAAGCTTTGGAGTATGCACGATTGGTTGCCACTTTTGGTGATGTGCCTTATTTTGATAAGTACTTTTCAAATTTAGACAAAGACATTATGTTCAAGGACAGAACCCCACGTGCTGAGGTGATGGATTCTGTATATAGTAATTTTGTTTATGCTATGAACAATGTGAAAGCAGACGATGGAACTATGAATGTAAATAAATACGTAGTTGCCGGTTTTGTTTCAAGATGGATGTTATTTGAAGGTACTTGGCAAAAATATCAAATGAATGATAATGCACGTGCAAAAAAATATCTGGATTTAGCTATTCAGGCTGGCGATATGATTACAGCAAGTGGCAAATATGCAATAAGCTCAGATTTTAGGTCATTATTCGGATCAGACGACCTAAGCTCTAACAAAGAGTGCATCATGTATCGCCACTATAGTGCTACACAAGCAATTACACATTCGGTAGCATCTTATTCAAATTGTACAGAAGCTCAGGTGGTTGCTCCAAACTTAGCCTTGGTTAAGTCATTTATTTGTAACGATGGCAAGGTATGGCAAAATTCAACAGTCGCTAAAGCTGACTCATTTAATATTGACAATTTAATCAAAACACGTGATCCACGTTTTGAAGCAACATTTTGGAATAAGCCACGTAGTGAGTCAGCAACTCTACTTTATGCATGTAAATTTATTGATCGTGATGGAGCTCGTATTGGATCTACCGGCGTTAACATACCAACAAAGTATGTAAGTAGTACAAATACCAATGATTATCCTGTTATGCGTTACTCCGAAGTATTGCTGAACTGGATAGAGGCCAAAGCAGAATCTGCTACAGTAGGTGGAGTAGCTGTAATTCAGGGTGACATTGATAACTCGATAAACAAAATACGTAATCGTCCATTGGATGCCGATGCTATTTCGAAAGGTGTAATAAAGACAGTACCTATGTCGCTTGCTGCACTTCCCAATGATCCAACAAGAGATGCAGATGTATCTGCTTTAATTTGGGAAATCCGTCGTGAACGTCGTATGGAATTTGTATTTGAGCATTCCAGACTTCTCGATATCAAGCGTTGGAAAAAAATTCAATACATGAATGGAGCTACCAATCCCGATATTTTGTTAGGTATTTGGGTTAATGTTAAAGCAGAGTTGCCAAGTCTTTTGATTGCAGCTAAGGTAAATAAACTCAAAGTAAAAAAGGCTGATGGAACTATAGTAACATATACAGGAACTAATGGTGCCGACATGGTTGGATTCTATTTGCCAGAAGGAGTTTCCAATAGAGATGCTTTTACAGATCAAGTTTATTTGGCTCCTATTGGTAAAGATCAAATTGATTTATATTCTGGTAATGGATATACATTGACACAAACTAAGTTGTGGTAAAAATCTTTATCGTATTTTGAATTATTGATCAATTTCGTATTAAATCAAAAAAGAGATTGGAACAAATGTTCCAATCTCTTTTTTGATTTACAAAAGCAGAATGCTTTTTCTATCCTTAGGAAATCGATCTAAAACAAATTTTTAATGCAAACGTTTGCATTAAATTTGAAAAATGAGAAATATTTACTACTTTTGAACAGGAAATTAAATCTTTCAGAAAATAAACTTTAAACATGCATCTGAAAAATTTCTAATGTAAATACGATAACAATATTCATCAAAATGAAACAAATTAACTGCTTCATTGCATTTAACGATGTAATCCAAGCTACAAGAACTGCTCAAAACTTATTAAAATCTGATTTAGTAAAGACAGTGTATTTACTTGTTAATTCAAATGTTGTTGCAAATATTGACCGGTGTGAGCAAATAGAAACAGACTCTCTGTTCAGTTCGGAAACCGTACGTAAAATTGCTGACAAATCAGACACACAATTTTCATTAATCTATATTAAAGATACGACTCTTGAACTTGGTCAATATGCGATTGATCGATTTTTTAATATAGCCAAGGCTACAAATGCTGGCCTTGTTTATGCAGATTATTATCAAATTTGCAACAATATTCGGTCAAACCATCCATTAATAGATTGTCAGGCAGGAAGCTTACGTGATGATTTTAATTTTGGATCTGTATTGTTTTATAATGCCGATTACTTAAAAAAATCAGTTAAACAATCCATCGACTATTACAAATATGCTGGACTTTATGATTTAAGATTAAAAGTTTCACAACATGCTGATTTAATTCACATCAACGAGTATTTATATTCCGAGGTTGAACTGGATAACCGAAAAAGCGGAGAAAAATTATTCGATTATGTGAACCCAAAAAACAGATCCATCCAAATAGAAATGGAAAAAGCATGCACAAATCATTTGAAAAAAATTGGTAGCTATCTCACTCCTAATTTTAAAAAAATTGAATTCGACTCCATTGATTTTCCTGTCGAGGCTTCTGTAATTATTCCCGTCAGGAACAGAGTAAGCACACTGGAGGATGCAATTAAATCGGTGCTAATCCAAAAAACAACTTTCGATTTCAATTTAATTATTATTGATAACTTTTCGACTGATGGCACAACAGAAATAATTCAAAAGTATGCGAAGACAGATAACCGGGTTATACACATTATCCCAAATCGCGATGACTTGGGTATTGGCGGTTGTTGGAATGTAGGTGTTCACAGCTCAAAATGCGGAAAATTTTCAGTACAGCTAGATAGTGACGATGTTTATGAAAGTGAAAACACCTTACAAGTAATTGTCGACGCATTTTACGAACAGCATTGCGCAATGGTTGTTGGCTCATATACAATTACAAACTTTGATATGGAAATCATTGAACCCGGGCTTATTGATCACAAAGAATGGACTCCTGAAAATGGAAGGAATAATGCTTTGCGTATAAATGGATTGGGGGCACCTCGAGCATTTTATACACCCGTTTTGCGTAAAATAAAAGTACCCGATACAATTTATGGCGAAGATTATGCCTTAGGTTTGTCCTTTTCTCGCGAATATCAAATTGGTAGAATTTATGATTCACTATACCTTTGCAGACGCTGGGATGAGAATTCGGATGCAGCTTTGGATATAGAAACAACAAATAGAAACAATCATTACAAAGATAAAATCAGAACGATTGAAGTGAAAGCAAGACAAAACCTAAATAGATTATCCCTTGCAAAAAAATCTTGAAAATAACACTCAAAAAATGGAAAAGACAATCAAAAAAAGATCACCCTGGACATGGATTCCAACGCTTTATTTTGCACAGGGAATACCCTATGTAGTTGCCATGTCGGTAGCAGTAATTATGTACAAACGACTCGGCATTTCTAATACCGATATAGCGCTGTATACCAGTTGGCTGTATTTGCCATGGGTTATTAAACCATTCTGGAGTCCGTTTGTAGATATTATTAAAACCAAACGCTGGTGGATTATTTCCATGCAACTTTTAATTGGAGCCGGACTGGCAGGAGTTGCATTTTTTATTCCAACACCGTTTTATTTTCAGGCTACGCTTGCCGTTCTGTGGCTGATGGCTTTCAGTTCGGCAACACATGATATTGCAGCTGATGGTTTTTATATGCTGGCTCTCGATAGTTCCGAACAGTCTTTTTTTGTTGGTATCCGCAGCACATTTTACAGAATCGCCATGATTTCGGGACAAGGTTTACTCATTATACTTGCTGGTGCATTAGAAAAGATTGCTCCCAATATTCATTTGGCATGGAGCTTTACCTTTTATGTGTTGGCTGCTGTTTTCACTTTATTCTTTATTTATCATCGATTTGCATTGCCAAAACCTGCCAGCGATGATATAAAATCAAAATTATCTGCAAAAGAAATTCTGGATAAATTCGGAGAAACGTTTGCATCATTTTTTCGCAAACCGGGAATTGGACTCGCTCTTGCTTTTATTCTCCTATACCGCTTAGGTGAAGCAATGCTTGTAAAAATGATTTCACCATTTTTACTTGATTCTCGAGCAGTTGGCGGAATGGGATTATCAACATCCGAAGTTGGTCTGGTTTATGGAACCGTTGGTATCATTGCACTTACTCTCGGAGGAATTACCGGTGGGATAGCTGCGTCACGTAAAGGATTGAAATATTGGATTCTTCCCATGGCATTATCCATAGTTCTCCCTCAAATAGCGTATGTGTTTTTATCGGTTTTCCGTCCGGAAAGCTTAATACTTGTAAATATCGCAGTTGCAATCGAACAATTTGGTTATGGTTTCGGATTTACTGCATATATGCTTTACATGATTTATTTCTCGAACGGAGAGCATAAAACCGCGCATTATGCAATTTGTACAGGATTTATGGCACTCGGCATGATGTTGCCCGGAATGATTGCCGGCTTGCTTCAGTTTCATTTGGGCTATCCACATTTCTTTATGGTTGTCGTAATTTGTGCTATTCCGGGTCTGATTATTACACGCTTTTTGAAAATTGAAAAAGACTTTGGAAAAAAATAGTAAACTAATACAACCCACTAAATCCCCGAGGGGGACTTTTTGGAACGCAATTCACACAAATGACTCAAATCAACACATTTTTTTCTACCTTTGCAATCAATTATAAATACTAAAACTAACTATAAGTCCCTCTTGGGGGATTTAGGGGACTTTCCTATATGAAAATTTTAGTTCTGGGTGCCGGAAAAATGGGCACATTTCTTACTGACGTTTTATGCATTCAGCACGAAGTGGCTCTTTTTGATACTGATGCGAAACGGTTGCGTTTTGTGTTCAACACTTTGCGAATGACCAATTATGAAGAAGTTCGTAAATTTGAACCGGAGTTGGTAATTAATTGTGTAACCTTGAAATATACCATTGAAGCTTTTCAGGCAGTTTTATCTTATTTGCCAAAAAACTGTATTATTTCGGATATCGCATCGGTAAAAACGGGACTTCAAGCATATTATGAAAGCACCGGAATGCGCTATGTTTCAACCCACCCGATGTTCGGTCCAACCTTTGCAACTCTTGATAATCTGAGAACTCAAAGTGCGATTATCATATCGGAATCGGATCACATGGGAAAAGCATTTTTCAAAGATATGTACGGTTCATTGAAACTAAAAATATTCGAATACAGTTTTGATGAGCATGATGAAACCATTGCTTATTCGCTTTCAATCCCATTTGCATCAACGCTGGTTTTTGCTTCGGTAATGATTCCGCAGGAAGCGCCGGGAACGACTTTCAAACGTCACATGGATATTGCAAAAGGACTTTTAAGTGAAGATGATTATTTGCTGACTGAAATTCTTTTCAATCCTCATACTCACAATCAGGTTGAGAAAATCCGTGCTGAATTAAAAACATTACTGGAAATTATTGATGAAAAAGACTCTGAAAAAATGCAGGGATTTTTGAAAAAAGTGAGGAAGAATATTGAGTAGAAGACCCCCAATCCCTAAAGGGGAGTTAAGACGGTCTTCAAAAAATTATTAGTATAAACAATATCTATAAATCATACTCTTTAAGCTCCTTTAGGGGTTTGGGGTTAAAATTCGTATCTTATGGAAAATAAAGAAATCGTATTAGAAGCCATGAAAAAAGCGGGAGTTCCTGTAAATGCTGGCAAATTGGTTGACCTAACAGGTCTTGAACGCAAAGAAGTGGATAAAGCAATGAAACAATTGAAAACTGATGAAGCTATTGTTTCTCCAAAAAATTGCTTCTGGCAACCTAAATAAAGAAATCATTCTATTTTAATACGGTCGCTTTGCATTTTTGCAAAGCGACCGTTGTTTAAAATTATCCTTACCTTAGATAAAACTTTCTACAACTTGTAGATTAACGAATGGGACAGGTTTCATCATTCTACAACTTGTAGATTAACGAATGGGACTACTTTGAACAATCTACAACATTTAGATTGACGAATGGGACAGGTTTTATCTTTCTACAACTTGTAGATTAACGAATGGGACAGGTTTTATCATTCTACAAGGTGTAGATTAACGAATGGGACTATTTTGAACAATCTACAACGTGTAGATTAATAAATTGGATGCTTTTGAAACAAACCCTACATTAAAACGCCCTAATTTAATTTATCCTAAGTCTATGTGTTCAGCTTGTATTTCTTCCTTCAAAAAGATGGAAGCAGAAGTAGCAAATTTTTCAACTGATTCAGTTGTCAAATACCGGATTGAACCTGTTTTTGTACAAAGCTTATCTATTTCGGGATGGCGTTGAAGATAATCCGCCAGACTTTTAGCTACAATTTCTCCTTGCGATATTACTGTTATTCCGTCAGGTAAAAAGCTCTTTATTTTATCGAGTAATAAAGGATAATGTGTACAACCCAACATAATAGTATCAATTTCAGAATCGGAATTCAATAAATTTTCAATATCTTTTCTGATAAAATAATCTGCTCCGGCTGACAAATGTTCATTGTTTTCAATTAGCGAAACCCACATCGGACAAGCTTCGGAAGTAACAATAATTCCTTCATGAAGCTTTTCAATTTCAAGCGGATATGAATTGGACTGTACAGTTCCGGTTGTTGCCAATAAACCGATATGTTTTGTTTTGCTCATTCCGACTACTGCCTCAACAGTTGGACGAATGACACCTAAAACCCGTCTATTTGGATACATTTTTGGCAAATCATTTTGCTGAATAGTTCGTAAAGCCTTTGCTGAAGCTGTATTGCAAGCCAGCACTACCAACTGGCAACCCATTTCGAATAAATAAGTCACACATTCCAATGTGTATTTGTAAACCACATCAAACGAACGCGTTCCATATGGAGTTCTGGCATTATCACCAAGATAAATGTAATCATATTCAGGTAATTCTGTACGGATTTTCTCAAGGATTGTCAAACCGCCATAACCGGAATCAAAAATTCCGATTGGAGAACCCCCAACCCCTAAAGGGGAGTTTACCCCTAACCCCTGAAGGGGAACTGAGTTACTTTTATTTGTTGATTTCCTATTTATATTCATATAAATATTTTTAAAGTGAATATACTTGCTAAGTTCCCTGCAATTTATCCCGATTTATCGGGAGGGGTTAGGGGTTCTTGTCTCTGTCTTTAGTCAAACATTTCTCCCGAGTTATTGCTCATTTGAACCATCTTATCATATTCTGCCGGCGATAAGTCCATATAGTAATAATTTTGAGGATTCATAATCTGACCTTTGTAATGAACTTCATAATGAACATGCGGTCCAGTTGACTTTCCGGTACTTCCAACCAATCCAATCACATCGCCACGTTTTACAATCTGACCAATACGTACTTTTACGTTACTCATGTGACCGTACAAAGTCAGATATCCGTATCCGTGGTTAATTTGCACGCAATTTCCATAACCTTGTTGCCAACCTGCACTTTGAACAGTTCCATTTGCAGTTGAGTATATTTTTGTTCCGATTGGAGCTGTAAAATCCATCCCCTAATGAAAACGTCGGGTATGATATACCGGATCAATTCGCCAACCGTAACCCGAAGCCATACGTGTCAGATTTCTATTCAAAACTGGTTGGATAGCAGGCAAATGTTGCAGCATACTTTCTTTATTTTTTGACAGATTTACTAGCTCATCGTATGATTTTGACTGAATATAAAGTTCTTTTTTCAACACGTTTATTTTCTTTGTTGTTGAAACAACAATTTCGGAATTGGTCATATTCAACAGTTGTTGGTAATATTCTGAATTGGCAGATGAACCACGGCGAACTGAAAGCGGAATAGGATCGGCCAAAAAAATTACGCGATACAAATTATCGTCACGTTGTTGTAAATCGGACAAAACTGCCTGAACCTCATCGAACTGACGGTCGAGCACTTTATATTGCGCTTGCATATTCCGTTTTTCCTCTACAAGCTGTCTTTCTTCAGGCGATTGAATGGTAGAAACAAAAACAAAGAAAAAAATCGCACCCAACGACACTCCCGATAGTGCATGGATTGTAAATTGCTTCAACCAATGCGTGATGGAATGTTCTATTTGCTCGTAACTTAATGTATCAGGATTGAAATGGAATTTTTTCTTGGCCATAAAAGAGAGTTTAAACCGGATAGTCGATTTATCAACAATCTGGTCGAAAACTGTAAGAAATGAAAGTCAATCAGGCATTTCTGAAGGAAAATCAAAAAGTCATTACAATTTTTATATCAACATTTGCCACAAAAATAATAAATTTGAGCTACTTTTGCAGTCTTTATTTGATATTATTAACCAACTACCCCTAAATCCCCTGAAGGGGACTCTCTTTCCCCAGTAGGGGTTAGGGGTCATTGACATTTAGACATAAAAAATGACTTCACAGGAAATTCGTCAATCTTTTCTCGATTTTTTCGCTTCAAAAGGACACAAAATTGTTCCGTCGGCACCCATGGTTATCAAAGACGATCCCACTTTGATGTTTACGAATGCCGGAATGAATCAATTCAAAAATATTATTTTGGGTAATGACCCCATTAAATATTCACGGATTGCGGATTCTCAAAAATGTTTGCGTGTAAGCGGTAAACACAACGATCTCGAGGAAGTCGGACATGACACCTATCATCACACCATGTTTGAAATGCTCGGAAACTGGTCATTTGGCGATTATTTCAAAAAGGAAGCTATTGAATGGGCATGGGAATACCTGACCGAAGTTTTGAAACTTGACAAAGATCGATTGTACGTAACTATTTTCGAAGGTTATGCTCCCGAAGGTTTGGAACGCGATGAAGAAGCCGCTCAAATATGGGAACAATTTCTTCCAAAAAGCCGCATTATCAACGGAAATAAAAAAGATAATTTCTGGGAAATGGGCGATACTGGTCCTTGTGGGCCATGCTCTGAAATTCATATCGACATACGCGATAATGCAGAACGCGCCAAAATTGATGGGTTAACACTCGTAAACGGAAGTCACCCGCAGGTGATTGAAATTTGGAACAATGTATTTATGCAATACAACCGCAAAGCCGATGGTTCACTCGAAGGACTTCCAGCCAAAGTAATTGACACCGGAATGGGCTTCGAACGTTTGTGTATGGCAATGCAGGGCGTTCAATCCAACTACGATACCGATGTTTTCACTCCCATTATTGCGGAAATTGGTCGGATTTGTGGAGCTGAATATGGCCAAAACGACAAAACCGATATCGCCATGCGCGTTATTGCCGATCATATCCGCACCATCGCGTTTTCCATTACCGACGGACAATTACCCTCAAATGCTAAGGCTGGTTATGTGATTCGTCGTATTTTGCGCCGAGCAGTGCGTTATGGTTATACATTCCTCGGACAACGCCATGCATTTATGTTTAAACTTATTGATGTTTTGTGTGACGTGATGGGAAAAGCATATCCCGAATTGCTTTCACAAAAATCGTTGATTGAAAAAGTAATCAAAGAAGAAGAAGAATCTTTTTTACGCACATTGGAAACTGGAATAAAATTACTAGAAAGACATATCACCTCACCCCTAACCCCTCTCCCGGGGGAGAGGGGAACTGTTTTGAGTGGGAAAGTGGCTTTTACGCTTTACGATACCTTTGGTTTTCCGCTTGATTTGACTGAATTAATTCTTCGCGAAAATAATATGACGGTTGATATTGAAGAATTCAACGTCGAAATGAAGAAGCAAAAAGAACGTGCCCGCAATGCTGCAGCTACCGAAACAGGTGATTGGGTAACGGTTCGTGAAGGTGATAGCGTATTTGTGGGTTACGATTTTACTACGTTTGACACCGAAATTCTGCGTTATCGCAAGGTGAAACAAAAAAATCAAGAATACTATCAACTTGTACTTTCTAATACTCCTTTTTATGCCGAAATGGGTGGACAGGTTGGTGATAGTGGAACGCTAACTTCCGAAAACGAAACCATCGAAATTCTGGATACAAAGAAAGAAAATAATTTAGCGGTTCATATTGTTGCCAAATTACCCGAAGATGTAACCGAGACATTTACGGCAACAATTGATATTGAAAAACGCAAAGCAACAGAAAGCAATCACTCAGCAACCCACTTGCTGCACGAAGCATTGCGTGAAGTGTTGGGAACACATGTTGAACAAAAAGGTTCGTATGTTAGTCCTGAAGCATTGCGTTTTGACTTTTCGCATTTCCAGAAAATGACGAAAGAAGAAATCCGTGCGGTAGAAGAAATTGCCAACCGTAGAATTCGCGAAAACTATCCGTTGGTTGAAAGACGCGATACGCCAATTGCAGAGGCACAAGCTCTTGGCGCTATGGCTTTGTTTGGCGAAAAATACGGCGAAACCGTTCGTGTCATTCAGTTCGGAAATTCAGTAGAACTTTGTGGTGGAACACACGTTAAAGCAACCGGAAATATCGGATTGGTGCGTATCGTTACCGAAACTTCCATTGCCGCCGGAATCCGTCGTATCGAAGCCATTACCGGAAAAGCCGTTGAAAAATTGCTCGACATTCAACAGGACACGTTAGGCGAAGCCAAAGAATTACTGAACAATACACCGGACGTTTTGAGTGCAATTCATCGGTTGTCCGATGAAAATACTGATTTGAAAAAACAGGTGGATTCATTTGTTCACGAAAAAATAATGACTTTGCGCAATGACTTAATAGCCGGAGCTGATGAAAAAAATGGTATAAAAGTGATTCGTTTTGAAGGAACATTAAATGCCGATCAGGTAAAAACACTGGCATTCCAGATTCGTAACATTCAAACCGAGAAACTGTTCTTTGTGGCCGGTTGTGTAAATGACGGAAAACCTTCTCTGACTGTTTTGATTTCCGACGATTTAGTAGCCGGTGGAATGAATGCAGTAAACATTGCCCGCGAAGCAGCCAAAGAAATTCAAGGTGGGGGTGGTGGACAACCGTTCTTTGCTTCAGCCGGTGGTAAAAATCCCGATGGAATTCAAAAAGCAATTGCAAAAGCATTGGAAGCAATATAATTATACGATTTTAAAATTATATAAATGATGCAAGAAGACGGAGTAAATTTTAGTTACTCCGTCTGCTTTTTTTTAAAAAACCCATTCATATTTACCAAACAAAACAAAAGAATTCGAAAAGTTCCACATAAATTCAAAATAGGTCTTTTATAATACAATCGGTATTAATATCTTGCAGTCCGAAACAGATAATCTTTCTTTTTAAAATACCAATCTCACTTTTATTTGATTACACGACATGCATAAACGCCTTATCTCAATACTTTTCATAATCCTTCTTATTCAATTTTCGGGCTTTGCAAAGAAGTCACACAAAACAACCCACAAAAAGCATAAAACAACTCACAAAGTTTACCATGTGCTTCCAACGGTTACACTTGATGATATAAACCCTGCGGAAAACGTTTGGGGAATTGATGTTTCGCATCATCAAAACGATATTAATTGGACAGAACTGGGGTCACAAAAACCTAATTTTATGTTTATCAAAGCTTCGGAAGGAGTTACGTGTCAGGATTCGAAATATATTCAAAATTATACCGAAGCTAAAAAGCTTGGAATTTTGGTAGGTTCATACCATTATTTTTCGTACAAAAGTTCCGGGAAAGAACAGGCAAATAACTTTCTGGCTTTTGCCCAACACAAAGACAGTGATTTGTTACCGGTATTGGATGCCGAATTTTCAAAGAAAATGCCGAAAAAGGATTGGGTGATCAATGAACTTGCCAACTTTGTTAATACTATCTACGAAAAACTCGGACATTATCCGATTGTATATTGTGATTACCGGTTTTATAATCTTTATCTGAAAGAGAAATTGAGTGACAAATGCAAACTATGGATTGTAAACTACAGAGAAAAACCCACCGCTGATTGGGCATTCTGGCAAAAAACCGACCGGCTAAAACTAGCCGGAATAAATGGATTTGTTGACTTGAATATGTTTAACGGAACTACATTAAATCTCGCTGGTTACTTGTATCATAAGACAACAGATTGAGAATAAAAAAGAGGAATCTCAAGTTTGAAATTCCTCTTTTTTTATGAAATTATTGATTTGCTTTCAGAACCGATAACGGGCAGCTAAGCAAATGCCGTCAAAAGATGGGTAAGAACTGTTTAGAAGAAAAAATCCCGGGCGCCAATCCAGTGAAAGTTGCAATGGAATATCGAAATTGTATTCCATACCAATTTGTCCCAAAATACCAACATTCAAAACTGTGTTTTGATACCTAAAATCACTATTTCTGGCAAAATTATATGAACCGATACCAGCTCCTACACCTGCATACCAATTGAAGCCATCAGCCAGTGAAGACAAATCCCAAACCCATTGATAAACACCGCTTAAACCGAATCCGTATGCATTAAGTCCTAAATCAAGTTCCAGACGATTAGCATTTCCAAGCGGCTGTTGATACGAAATTTCACCTCCGTAACCGAATCGAATACCGATTGCCTGATCCATTTTCTGAGCATTTAATGCTCCAACAGTACACATCATAAGTGTAATTGCAAAAATAATTTTTCTCATACTCTAATTTTTAAATTAATGATTTCTTTTGATAAAAACACTGCATGCAAATTTAAACAAATAATTTTATACTTTGTTTAAAATAAAATTTATTCGTGCCAGTCGCCGTTTAGTTTTATCAGTTCTATCAGCTTATCCACGGCATCTTCTTCCGAAATATTCCGTTCAATACATTCTTTCTTTTTATATAAACTTACTTTTCCACGACCTGCACCAACGTATCCATAATCGGCATCGGCCATTTCGCCGGGTCCATTTACAATACAACCCATAATTCCAATTTTTAAGCCTTTAAGATGCGAAGTTCGCGCTTTAATTCGGGCAATTACGCTTTGCAATTGGAACATTGTTCGTCCGCAACCGGGGCATGAAATGTATTCGGTTTTTGTAACACGTACCCTTGAAGCCTGTAAAATGCCGAATGCAACGGAATTGATTTCTTCGGGTGTTATTTTTCCTTCATTTTGGAGCAAAATTCCATCACCGAATCCATCGATAAACAAAACTCCCAAATCGGCAGCAGATTTTATTTGCAAACTTTGTAATTCATTTTCAGTATAGTTTCGGCAAAGAATCACCGGAATTGTGCAACCTTCATTCAGCAAAATATGGAAAAATGCACGCTGTTCTCCTACACCGTTTACATGGTTGGTCGATAATAAAATGACAACATCTTTGCGTCTTTTTAAAACGCTAAAAATTTCACGATTTATATCAGTATACTTTAGTTTCAGAAACTTCATTTTGGATTTATCATCCACTAAAGCACTTAATTCATCCGATTGAAAAACAGGATAGGACTTTCCTTCAGCATTTACAATGCTTTTTCCAGATAATACATAATCGGGTGTAACTTCATAATTTCCATGGGTTGAAGCGATAACGACCGGCGTATTTTCTCCACCAATATTTCCAATCACATGCGTTTTTCTACGGCTATATTCAAAACGTGAATGGGCTGCAAACGGAAATGAATTTATAAAATCATGTCCTGCCCGTTCAGCAATGTAAGATACTAATAATTGTGCCACCGGAATTTCAAATTCAGGTTCTTCGCTCAACGAAACACGGATGGTGTCGCCGATTCCGTCTGCCAGCAAAGCACCAATCCCAACAGCCGATTTTATTCGTCCATCTTCGCCATCGCCGGCTTCGGTCACTCCCAAATGCAAGGGATAATGCATGTTCAGTTTTTCCATTTCTTCCACGAGTAAGCGGACAGTTTGCACCATCATTACCGTGTTTGATGTTTTCATGGAAATCACCACATTGTCGAATTTTTCTTCGCGGCAAATACGTAAAAATTCCATACATGATTCCACCATACCACGAGAAGTATCGCCAAAACGGTTCATCATGCGTTCGCTCAATGAACCGTGATTCACACCAATGCGAATGGCTGTGTTATGTTCTTTGCAAATATTGAGAAAAGGAATAAAACGGGCCCGAATTTTTTGATATTCAGCTTCAAATTCTTCATCAGTATAATCCGAAGTATCACCGGGCTTGACACTTTTCACATAATTCCCGGGATTTATGCGCACTTTTTCAATCTGTGTTGCAGCCACATCGGCAGCATTGGCATTGAAATGAATATCGGCCACCAACGGGACTGTACAGTTTTTTTCGCGTAAAATGGCATGAATTTTTCCCACACTTTCGGCTTCACGAACGCCTTGAGTCGTAATGCGAACCAACTCGCCACCAGCTTCGACAATGCGTAAACATTGCGCCACTGAATTTTCTATATCATTCGTATCGGTATTGGCCATCGACTGCACACGCACAGGCTGATTGCCGCCCAACAAAAGATTTCCTATCTGAATTTCGTCCGACTTCCATCGGCTATAATTGAATTGATCTGGTTTCCACATGTAAATCAGTTTGAAAAGTTTGAAAAGTTTGAAAAGCTTGAAAGTTTGAAAAGTTTAGTTTACAAAATTACACTTTTTCTATAATGAAACATTCAACAAGAAAAAAAGTTATTCAAATATTACAAGAAATAATTTTAAAGTGTCATCGGTACGATTTAGTTCGAGAAACTTTTTTGAACTTATCCTGTTAACACATATAGTCCGCGAAGCTTTTTTGAACTTACCTTCTTAACACCTTTAGTCCGAAAAACTTTTTTGGACTTATCTTCTTAACACTTATAGTTCCAGAAACTTTTTTGGACTTATCTTCTTAACACTAATAGTTCCAGAAACTTTTTTGAACGTACCTTCTTAACACTAATAGTTCCAGAAACTTTCTGGAACTTATCCTTTAGGTGCGGCTTTTCTATTCATTTTCAAGTTCATAAAGCGTCGGATTGAGTAAATTAGAACTTTTAAGTTACACTTTTTACCAAAAAGCACTACCTTTG
>JBBRTR010000042.1:0-21628 GCA_038244215.1 Bacteroidales bacterium | reverse complement strand
TGGCACTTTTCCATCACCGGGACGAAGAATAGTATTAAATGGGCGAGTTGGAGCCAATTCACGTTCCATCTGCATGGCAGTGATTACATTTTTATATTTTCCGTAACCGTATCGTGGCATATTCATTGGATCAAATAAATTGAATCCGGTTGCAACCACTACAGTTTTTACATGCAAATCCATGGTCTCGGTTTCCATGGTAAAGTCAATACAATTTGTAGGACAAACCTTTTCGCAGGCACCACACAATGTACAATTTTCTATGTCGATAGCAGCCGCTTTCGGACTGGCAATACTAAACGGAATAAAGGCAGCTTTACGTCCGATAAGCCCAAACTGATATTGATCACGAACGCTTACTGGGCAAGCTTTTTCACAAAGTTGACAAGCTGTGCAATCTTCAACATGCACATAACGTGGTTTTTTTATCACTTTAGCAACAAATTCATTGTCACTTATTTTACGGATATTACCCACTTCACTTCCTGTGAAAATAGTGATATTCGGATGGCGGGATATTTCAGAAACTTTAGGAGTAGTTATACAAGCAGCGCAATCTAGGGTAGGAAAAACTTTGCTGAGCATGATCATTTTTCCACCTACAGATAATTCTTTATCTACCAATAAAACCTTGAAGCCTGTGTTCGCCAGATTGAGTGCGGCTTCACCACCAGCAATACCGGCACCAATTACTAACGCATCATAGCTTATATTTTTAATCGGTTTTTCCATTAGTCTTGTATTGTTTTGAGTAAATATTCGTTGAAACTACGCATTTGCTTTACAAACGATTCGCTACAAACCGAACAAATTGCAGCCATACGCAAACGGGCAGGGTCAATTTTTTTTTCTTTCATCATATCGTATGTTCTTCCTACCAATTTTCCAGTTTTTTCGGTACAAGTTTCCCCATAAACACAATCACTTCCATCGGCAGCAATAAAAACACCATCAAATCCTTTTTCGTAGGCATAAAGAATCCAACTTGGTTTAATACCGCTGGAACAAGGTATCGAAATAGTATAAACGGTCGGAGGATAATGCAATTTCAGCAATCCAGCCATATCAATGGCCGGATCTGAAATTTTTTCAGTAGAAAACACCAGTATTTTTGCACTCTTTTTTGAAACCTTAGCCCCAAGAGGGGAGCTGGTATTAGTATTGTCAACTATATTCTCATGTATATCATTCATTTTCAATTATATTTTAAAAAATATCAATACTAATATTTCTTATTCCCCCTTCAGGGGGTTAGGGGGCTGTTTTTCTTATTTTTTCTTCATGTAAACCTTGAAGAAACCATTTTCTTCAACATATCCCAAGTATTCGTGACCTTGTTTTCCACACCATTTCGGAATATCTTGTTTTGTTCCTTCATCCGAAGATAAAATTTCCATTACGTCATCGGCTTTGATAGTTCCAATTGCTTTTTTTGCTTCCAAAAGTGGTCCCGGACAAGCTGTTCCACGTGCATCTACTGATTTTGCTACTGCGACTGATTTTAATTCTTCTGCTGTCATAATTGTAAGATTAAAACACTGCCCCCTAACCCCCTGAAGGGGGAATAAAGAGAAAGTATTTGATTATTTATTCTATTTGTTTAATAATAATTTTAAAAAAATTTGAGTATATGAAAGGTATTCCCCCTTTAGGGAGTTAGGGGGCAACTCTAAATAAATAACTGTATTGAACTTTCACCTGCATCGGCTACGAAAGTTGCAGCTCCGGCATAGCTCAAGTGTGGATAATCGATGAATTCTTCTTTTTTGAAGCCCATTAAACCCATTGACATTTCGCAAATAGTAATTTCAATTCCTAATTCACCGGCTTCTTTAAACATGGTTTCAAGCGACATTACATTTTGCTTTTTCATCAAATACTTAATCATTTTAGGTCCCATACCTGCCATGTTCATATTGGATAATGACAATTTATCTTTACCGTTAGGTAACATCATACCAAACATTTTCGAGATAAAATCTTTCCCTTTTGGAGATTTTTTTGGATCGCGTAGAGCTGAAAGCGACCAGAATGAAAAGAATAATTTCACCTGAGTATCCATCGCTGCCGCAGCGATTGAAATCACCATAGCAGCCAGAATCTTATCCATATCGCCTGAAACTACGGCTATTGCTAATTGATCCAACCTGTTTTTTTCAAGTTTTTCTACTTTTGATTTCAATGTATCAATTTGCAATTGCAACTGTTCAATAGATACTACATCTGTGTTTTCCATATCTTTAAAATTTTAGAAGTTTTTGATTAAAGAATTATTTCTGCAAATATATTGAAGAAATAATTATTTATTGAATATATATTCGTGTATATGCCTACATTATTTTGTGATTTGCATCACAATTATTATCTTTGGCACATAATTGTAAAATAATGGATATAATGTCAAACGACTGCAAAAGTTGCCCTTTCAATTCTCACACGGCATCGAAAATAAGCGATGACAGCTTTGAACAGTTATCAGCCAACCATTTAGTGTTGAAATTTAAGAAGGGCGATACAATTATCAAGCAAGGAATGTATTCAACAAACGTGGTTTTCCTGCGTACCGGTTTAGTGAAAATTCACTTGGCCGGACCTTATAATGAGCAAATTGTGAAATTGGTAAAAGCTCCATCTTATTTAGGATTACCAACAACCATCGGAGATAAAATAAATCAATATTCAATCACGGCAGTTTCGGATGTTGAAGCTTGTTTTATAGATATTAAAATTTTTCAATCAATTTTAGATGAAAGCAAAGAATTTGCACATGAAATTTTACTTGTCTTTTGTAAAAACGAATTGGAATCATTTCGCAGATGTGCCAACCGTACCCAAAAATTAATTCGTGGAAATATGGCAGACGCCTTGTTGGAATTTTCGGATCTTATTTTTATGTCTGACAAATTTACATTACCTCTATCACAAGCTGAATTTGCTAATTTGGTGGATACTAGCCGGGAAAGTGTTAGCCGGGTACTTGCCGAATTCGATAAAGATGGTATTATAAAAATTAATGGAAAAGAAATCAGTATTATCAATAAAAAGTCATTGTTACTGGTTAGTCAAAACGGATAAAAAACAAATATAACATAAAACGTTACCAAAAGGGCAATACCTATAATATC
This sequence comes from Bacteroidales bacterium, assembly GCA_038244215.1. GTDB lineage: Bacteria > Bacteroidota > Bacteroidia > Bacteroidales > Paludibacteraceae > Paludibacter. Next base: position 18,503 of record JBBRTR010000042.1, on the reverse strand, counting down.
TAAAAAGAGAATGATCAAAATTAATGAAGCTACAACCAGAAAGGAAATGAAGAAATTCATCATGTTTCCTTTCGAACTTTACAAAAATGATAAGAATTGGGTACCACCGTTAATTTTCGACGAATGGAATACATTCAGACGTGACAAAAACCCGTCGTTTGAACATTGCGAAGCAGCATATTTTTTAGCCTATAAAGATGAAAAGGTTGTCGGACGTATTTTAGCCATTATCAATCATAAAGCAAATGAAAAGTGGAACGAGAAAAGAACCCGTTTTGGATGGATTGCATTTATCGATGATTTGGAAGTATCAAAAGCTTTAGTTGATGCTGCCGAAAATTGGGGAAATTCCCACGGGATGAAAGGTATTCATGGTCCATTGGGCTTTTCTGATTTGGATCCTGAAGGGATGATGATTGAAGGATTTGAAAATCAACCGGCAATAACCAGTGCATATAATTATCCGTATTTTCCGGTTCACATGGAAAAGCACGGTTTTAATAAGTCGGTTGATTGGGTTCAATTTAAAATCAAAGCAAACCAACCTGTTCCCGAAAAAGTTGCAAGAATAAATAAATTGATTAGCCAAAAATATAATTTAAGAACTTTTATTCCTAAAACAAAAAAAGAAACACTTCCCTATATCCCTAAATTTTTCGAAACCTTAAATACTGCTTTCAAGCATCTATACGGATTTACAGAACTGACCGAGAAGCAAATAAAATATTATACAAGTGCATATTTTGGATTTGCCCGACCGGAATTACTATGCTTTATACTTGATGACAAAGATAATATGGTTGGATTTGGAATCATTTTTCCATCACTTTCAACTGCATTTCAAAAAGCAAATGGCAGGTTATTTCCATTTGGATTTATCCATATTCTGAAAGCGCTTAAAAAATATGATACTATCGATTTATACTTCAATGGTGTTCATCCCGATTGGCAAAATAAAGGAATTCATTCGCTTTACTATGCCGCTATGAATGAAGTGGCTATTAAATTGAATGTTCAAACAGCCATTACTACTGGACAACTCGAAACAAATGTCAATGCAGTAGGTATTTGGGATAATTACGAAAAGGAGCCCTATTTAAAAACACGCTGTTATAAAAGAAATTAAATTTAGTTTATAGTTTGGAATGATTAAAGTCTTATTGATGAAATGATTATTGTAATAGAAAATGAAAATGCTCCGGTAATTTAAAATTATCGGAGCATTTTTTCTGTTTTTTAATTGATTTTAATTCTTTCCCCACCGGTATGACTCACGAATTCAGGTGCATACTGACACTGAATTGTAGTTATACCGCTTGTAAATTCTCCACTATTATTTGCCCAAAGTTCGTATTCAAACACGTAAGTTCCTTTTGGTAAATTGGAGAAAAAGAACTGAGTAGAAGCATCCTTGGTGGTTTGATAGTAACAAACTCTTTCTTTCCATTCGCAACCTGAGCGTTGATTAACTGGTTCGAAACAGGAAGCACGCAAATCTTTCAAAGCTACAAATTCCAAGTCCCGGTCTGTTGTAACAACTAATCGAGTGATTATTTTATCTCCCTTTACCATAGCTGTTTGTTCAATTGGAATCATTATTTTACCGGTTGGCGTTATTTTTTCAACAAACAATTTCTTTGTAACTTTTGGTGCGTCGCTTTGTCCTTTAACCTGATCCAAACTTTGATAATACTGCCAGTACATAGCACCCCAACCAATTCCGGCATCCTGCTTTTTCACAGTAATTTTCCCTGTTTCCGATTTAATATTATCTACCGACAGCGATTGTTTGAAATAACCTGTACCTGCCTCAGTTGATTCGGGTTGTACAACTTTATTAGCAACTTTAATTTCAACTTTTCCTTCGTTGGCAAGCCAATTACTTCCATTATTCAACAAAGCATAAATAGCTTCAACCGACGACATGGGCGAATCCCAGCGTTGTGTTTGCTTTTGTTTGAGCAACCATATTTTCATCTCATCAAGTTCCGACTGATCTTTTGAAATTTCAGAAAAAGCTTCAATAATAGCTGCTTGCACGGCAATCGGACGTTCGTTCCAAAAATATCCGGCTATATTTTTTGCCCAATACATTCCAAATTCGTCAGTTTTCAACGCATTTTCCTTCAGCGATTTTAAAATCTCGCTTGCAAGTTGTGTTTTCCCATTGCGTTGTGCCACTACCGACATCATTGCTTTGCCATACAGGGTGAAACTTGTCCAGTAGTTTTCAGATTGAGCGGTGTAAAACTTCACTGCTTCCTGAGCATTTGAGTTTATAGGAACATTTGGATATTCGGAGCGAAGATGCAGGTAAAATAGCTGCATATTATCAACACATTGTTCCCTTTGGTAATTTTTATTGTATTTCTTCAATTCAGAAAAATCATGCGCTATTTCCAAATCCAAATAATTCAATGCACTATTAACTACCAACTGCTGACTACCAGCCACTGAATTTCCAGACAGTCTATTCAATCGTCCGAGATTCAATATTATTTCCTGTGTAATATAGCGACTTTCGGGCATACCATCGAACCAGGCAAATCCTCCATTTGGAGTTTGCAATTTCAGCAACTTATCTAAATACTGCTGACCTTGATTTTTCTGCATATTCAGGTCGAATAATAAGGCAATTTGTCTTTTTTGTTCCGTTTCATCTTTGGCTGCCATTACCCACGGAGTTTCTTCCAACAACATGTTTTTCAATTCGCTATTCTTTTGCAGATTCGAGAGCAAAGCATCCCTGCTCCCACCCGCATTTTTCCAACGGTCGAAAACTGACGCAATTTTCGGATTAGAATTGGCTATAAACCCGGCCAACGTATTTGTATAATATGCTGTAAAATAATCAAGCGCATTCTCATTTTCAGGTGTGGAAAGAGTTGGCAAAGCTTCTACCGCATACCAAGCCGGATTGGACGAAAACTCTAAAGATAAATTCTTAGTTTCCACTTTTGCCGCATTTTTTATCAAACTTTCAAAGTTAAAAGTCCGTGTTTGATTGCCTCGAACAGTCAACGGCATACTTTCCGTAATCAGCACTTTGTCGGGCAAAACCGGCAAGTATTTTTGTTCACCATCACTAAAGTTACCCGCACGAGCCACCACTTTGCAGGTGACCAGTTCATAAGGGGAAAATTCGCTTACCTCCCACTCCACTACTTTGGTTTCGTTGGCTTTGAGAACAAGTGTTTTAGACTGATTATCTTTCAGTTGAATACTTTTCTCATTTTCAGGATTTATCAATTCAAATTGAACACTGGCAGTCAGCTCTTTATCAGTTAAATTGATTACATTGGCACTCAACAGCAATTTATCCGAACGACGGACAAAACGTGGCAAGTTCATCTGCACCATTAAATTCTTTTGTGTAACGATCTGAGCTTCGCCTTGTCCGAAATACAGATCCTTTGTATGTGCCAACATCTTCACATTCCATCGCGTCAGACTTTCAGGTGCCGTGAATGTGAACTTTACATTTCCGAGCGAATCGGTATGCAATTGCGGATAGAAAAAGGCTGTTTCGTTGAAATTCGTGCGGATTTGAACAGGTTCCAAAGTTTGACTATTGATTGTAGAAACCGATCCTGTTAAGCCTGTTTTCTTTTGAGTCGCAGAAAACTCAACTATTTTATCATTTTCAACTATAGAAAACACAGCTTCTGATTCAGTCTTATTAACAGGAGTAGCAAACCTCATAGAACTTCGCATTATTTTTCCTCCATGGGTATACCCGTAAGCATTCAAATCTAATCCAAACCAGTTTATTTCATCAAACTGATATTGATAAACGGCACTCATATTCAATTCAAACCTAACATTATCATTCCCAAACTCTGTGGATTTGGTAGTCCATGTTGGTGAGTAGTTTATCACTTCACGATAGGTTGGATCAAAACTCCAGACATGCTCCCGTATTTTATCAAGTGAAGCATCATACATTTCAACCAATAATTCGGAAGCTGTTTTATTTTCTGCACTTTCTGGGATGGTTACCGTCCATTCCGCTTTCTCACCGGGTTTCAGTTTATCACGAAACACACTCAGGCTTGGAGTGAGTTTTTTCTCTATTACTTTGGGGGTTATTTGAACCGTTTCTGAAAAAAACTGATCATCCTTCATAAACGTGAACATCACCGTAACTCCAGCTCCATAACTCTCTTCAAACGGGATTTCAAAAGTTTTTATTTCGTCTGAAAACAGTATCCAACGACTTTCCAATACTTTATTCCCTTGCATAATTTCATATAAAACAGACGTATTCTTTGTGGAAGTTCCAAATTTTATTTTTGCAATTTCATTCACTGCACAAATGGTTTTTACGTTTTGTTGCCACACATAACTTTTAACCGGTGGTCGGTTATCGTTATTTCCAAACAAAATAAATACTTTCTCAACTTTTACTTCTTTTCCATGAGCATCATTAGTGCTAAACTGCATTTTGTATCGACCTGATTTAAGCGATTCCAATGTTAGTTCAAGCTTCTTATCTTTTGTTTCAAAACTTCCCGACATGACTTGCTCTGCTACTTTGAAGTCGGTATTTTCATTCAAATTTTCTTCATATTCATCCGACTCTTCTAAGCGGAATAAGGCATATTTTACAACTGAATTTACTTTTTCATCATTGATTGTTTCTGTTGAAATTTCAGCACTAAATTTAGTATTTTTATTTACCTGAGCGGGAATATTATCAATGATAAACAAAGATTTATCGGCTACAGAAACGGTTTGTTCTCCCTGTTGAGTTTCTCCATTTGGGTCAGTAACATCAGCATAAAGGGTGTATGAATATGCCCTATCGGAGTATTTGGTGGCGTTTTGTTTCTTTTTTTCAGCAATAAATGAAAGTTCGAAACTTCCATCTGCTTTACTTTTAGTTGTTCCATTGGTCACTTCCAGTTCCGGTTCATTACACCACCAGCAGTAATGATGCGCTCGCCGAACTATCCTATATTTCACAGTGGCATCAGCTATGCTGTAACCCACAAAAGCTTTTACACTGCCGGTAACTGTTATTTTATCACCAAATTGAATTTCCTTTGTTGGCTTGCTAATCAACACTTCAAAAGTAGGGCGTTTGTATTCTTCTACCCAGATATTTTGAGAGAAATCGTTGACCTGCAATCGATATGCACCATTCAATCCACTTTGTGGCAAAACGAATTCACCGGCAAACGAACCAAAATCATTTGTTTTCAGACTTTTGGAAGAAACCTTTTGGTTATTTACATCAAATAATGAAACCTCAAAAGTTGAATTAATATCCACTTTCTGTTTGTTTTTACTGGAGAAATAAGCTATTCCTTTGAAATAAACAGTTTGACCGGGACGATAAATTGAACGATCGGTAAACAGATTCAGTTTTACTGTTTCATTTTCGGTGACACTTCTATCGTAAAAACGAGGTTCGGTATTTGAGCTAAAGTATTTGTCTTTTCCTCTTTCGAAATAAAGAATATTTTGATAATAATTTGCAGCAAACGGATATTGACACAAGCCTGTATTATCTGTTTTCAGTTGATAAATCAAATCATTATTATATCCGCTATCGTTCCATTTTTGCGTATAAACCTTAACAAAAACATTGGATTGCGGTTGTCCACTTTGCCGGTCGAGCACATACACATTTTGCAATTTATTCGTAATTGAGCGAGTCATAAAAGCAAAATCAGTAACCGTGAATGCTCCTTTGGTTTTATTTTCCAAAGATTTATTTCCAGTTTCTTCCAAACTGAATTCATAAATACCAAAATCGGGAGCTTTAATATTCACATCCGTTTTCACAGATCCAAAATTCTCATCGGACTGTACAATAATGGAGCGGGTTTCTATTAATATTTTGTTAGAATACATATCTTTTCCATTCCGACTACTTTGTAAATACGATTGATATTCTAAAGCCGTTGCATTTACTTTGTAAAGCTTTAATATCAGCTTGGAAACATTAGTGCTTTGTACTTCAATTTTCAGTTTTTTGTCAAGCTTTATCGACTTTTTATAATTGATTGTAATCGCTTTGGTTGTAATTTCCTTTTGAATATTTTGCAACAAACCGATCCGTTTGTATGTTGGAAAACGCTTAATACCATCTGTACAAATATCGAACGCTATTCGTTTAAACTTATTTCGATCTTTGTTGACACCAAGCAGTCGATTATTATTGCTTAATTCGGTATTCGCTTTCTCGTAATAAAAACCGGCCTTTTCAGTAAGAACTTCAACCACTATTTCGTTATTGGCAAATTGCTTCTCCAAGTTGTTTAAAGCAGCCAAATAAAGACTATCTGAAGCCGCATTTTGATTGTTACTCCGTACATATTCCAAGCGTTCCAGGTCAATATTCATCAAAGCCGCAATATTTTTTGTTTTCAATCTAAATCTTAACATCTGTTGATATGTATCAACAATTTGGTTTTCAATGGATTTAGAATAAGTAGTATCCTGACCTTGTTGAACAAATTTACCTGCATCGGCATAATAAACGGCTTGGGAAAGCGGATTTTTCACAGCAGTTGTTTGATCAATTTTATTTAGAACACTGATACGACGGTTTCCCAACAAATCAAAAAGTGTCGGTTGTAGCGTACGACTATCGGCGCCTTTTTCCAACAATACTTCAAATTTGAGAGCACTTGTCTTTTGTAAAATTTCCGGATTATCGAGCGAAGCTGCAAGTAGTTTGCTTATTTTATCGAAGTAAATATTTTTAGTCCATTCTTTTATATCTTCCGGAACAAAACCGTTTACTTCTGTGCGAGTATTGATAGTCCATTGATTTTTTTGATAGTATTGAGCATACAGTTCGGCCGTCATCGAACGTAGGATAGCCCGCTCGGCAGGATCAGTTGATTTTTCGGTAAAAGATTCAAAATCTTTGATTAGTTCAGGTGCTTTGTCAGGATCTTTTTCAAGCGTAAAACGCATCTTATAAACCGTTGCTTTAATGATTTCAGCAGCGTTTTTTTCAAGCTGAGCTTGTTTCAAAATTCCATCTACTTCTTTCAAAACAGATTCGGGTAATTGTTTATCAGCAAGTTGATTCACTTTCGTCCAACGCATTGCATAAGGAACTTTTGTTTTTTGAGCCAATGAAAGTCCTGCAAGACAAATAGTTGCTACAACCAAAATACCAATAATCTTTTTCATTTAAATCTACTTTAAGTTTGAGCTTTGACTTTACAAATATAATACCATTTAATGAATTAATCTGTATAATGTTGTGCGTTTCATACATACAAACACTGCCGTATGAAAGTTTTCAAAGAAATTGATATTCAAAAATTAGATGTCTATCTATCTGGCTTTTAAGAAAATAAATCTTTCTGTATACAGAATCGATCTTGATTAAATAAAGCTTTGTCGGGTAATTTTTCTAAACTATTACCTTATTTTCATCTTCCTTATAAACAGTTACCAACCTAAATTTTCATTTTCAATTACTGCTTTTTTTTCATCTTTACTAGTGAATCTAATCAACTCATCTTTCAATATAGTTTGATCTCTGTCATCAAGCAAATCTAATCCTCAATATTTTCGTATATTATTTTGCTTTTTAGGCGTTTATAAAAATATTTTTTGTATTATTACGCCTTTTAAACTACTCAAAATCAAAGTAAGTCCTATCTTCGACCACAATAATTCCTTTAGGAAATATCTTACTGATTAATCCTTTGCTATCATGCAACTTCACATCAGTTATGTTGATATAATCCGGTAGTCTCAAAGTATCGTCCTAAACGATATGTATTCTCAACGCACCTTTAGCTGTTCGGAACTTTACCCAGTTAAAAAGATTCAAACATAAGCTCACCGTAGTGCTGTCAAACAATTTTATAGTTTAATGTTTTACCTCTTCAATTACGATTCTATCCCTTGTGTTGGTTAATGTGCGTTCATAGTACTTAACTAGCTGAGAATAAATATTCTCATATATTTATTATCTTTGTCGCAAAAACTGCATTATGGTACTATAATCAAACTATTGAAAACAGAAGTTGACGAACTAAAGAGTATACTCAACAAAGGAAGTCACACATCTCAGTCATTTCAGTCAGCCTACATTTTATTGAATTGTGAAGGAGAATTTTCTGATAATTCTTATATTGTCAATGAAGATATTTGTAAGATTTTAAAATTAGGTGTTAGAACAATACAAGAAAAAAATTGATGGAGATATAGAATTAAAATTAGTTACCCTTTGTTGCAGTGAACCACTGGAAGGATTTTCTAAATGGTCATTGCGTTAGTTGGCAGACAAAATGGTTGAATTAGAATATGTTGATATTTCCCATGTATCCGTGAGTGAGATTAAAAAAAAACGAACTTAAACCTTGGAAAGCAAAAGGATGGGTAATTTCTTTAGAAAAAAATAGTCAATTTATGGCTAATAATGGAACGCGTTCTGGATGTTTACAAACTTGCATACGCTGAGGATTATCCCTTTTTTTGCATGGATGTATCCCTAAAGCAATTGATAGAACAAGTTGCTTCAACGTCAATGAAGTCAGGTTAGGAATCGAGATTTGACTACGAATATATAAGGACCGGAATGGTTAATATATTTATCGCAAATGAACTTTTGAATGCATACAAACTTGTCGAAGAGACAGAAAATAAAACTAAAAGAGACTAGGCTAAATTGATAAATCGAATTGCATATGAAATTTACCCCAATACAACGAAAAAAAATAGTAATGGATAACTTCAAAACTCACGATGAATCGGCTTTTTTGAATCTGAAGGAGACAAGAGATTATGCGATAGATTTAAGTTTGTATTCACACATAAACATGGTAGCAGGTTGAATCTTGCAGAAATAGAATTACACTTGCTGAACGGACAATGTTTATATCGCCCTATTTCTATAATAGATAAAGTCAGAGCCGAAGTAGAGGCGTGGCAAGTGCGTAGGAATAACACAAATGCTAAAATCAATTGGCAATTTACAAATAGTGATGCACGGATAAAACTCAAAAGATTATCCATCAATTAAAAGCTAACTTAACACTAGTTTTGTAAGTAAATAATCTGATATTTGAAACAAAAAAACTCAGTCAAGAAAAAACACAGAATCTCAAATATAAATATAATTAGCTCAAAACACTTAAGTGTTATTTTACTAATTGTTTTTAATGCGAAGATCAAAATTTGAAAATGTCTTTGTGGTAATTTTTTTAATATGAAAAAGTCTATTTTTATCATAATCTTGTTATTAATAAGCTTTATAACTTTTTGTTATTCAGCTCCTAACAAATTGCGTTTTTCCCATATCACAAATAACGATGGGCTTCCGAGCAATACCATTTTTACAATTAAGAAAGATTTCAAAGGATATTTGTGGTTTGGAACGAAAGCCGGATTATGCAGATATGATGGACGTTCTATTGTTAAATATCAATATATTTCGGGAGACTCAACTTCTTTACCCGGGAATCTTATTCAGAATATTTTTGAAGACAGCAAAAATAATTTATGGATTTCAACAATAACAGGAATTGCAAAATACAATCGTAACAGTGACAATTTCAAAGTTATAAACCGGAAAATTTACATAAGATCATTGCTGGAGACTAAAGATGGGAGAATTTTTGCGGCATCGATGAATGGATTTAAGATTTTTGACACGGAGAAAAACGACTTTGTAGATTTTAAAAGCTCCGAGAAAGGTAGCATAAAAGATTTTTGTAACGATGTAGTTGAAGATAAAGAAGGAAATATTTGGGTGGCAACAAGTTCAGGATTATACATGATTAATCCTAAGAATAACTCCATGAGTCTTTATAAGAATGATCCACAAAACAAATTTTCCCTTATTTCAAATGGAATTATTGACTTATTTGTTGATAAAAATAATCAATTATGGATAGGTACTGGAGATAACGGGCTTTGTTACTATGATAAAATCACAGATTCATTTCATAAAATAGATGGACTTAGTAGTAATTTTATTCATTGTGTTTCGCAGGACGAATATGGTCGCTTATGGATTGGAACAGAATGGGGATTAAATATTTACTCCCTTGATAACAAAACAAATAGTATTTATCTCCATGACTTAACCGATAAAAATAGTATCAATGACAATGCAATTCATTCGATTTACAGAGACGACAACAACAATATGATTGTCGGCACATTTTTCGGAGGCATTAATTTATCACTAAAACTATACCAACAGTTTAATATTTACGAAGCAGGAAATTCAAATAAATATCTGTCAGGCAGAGCAGTGCAGCAGATTATTGGCGATGATAAAGATAACTTATGGATTGCAACCGAAGATGGTGGACTTAATTATTTAGATAAAGAAACTGACAGGTTTACACATTTCAAAAATGAGAAAGGGAAAAACAGCCTTTCGTATAACAATGTTCATTCATTACTTTATGATACTGACAAAGATTTGTGGATAGGAACATATTTAGGTGGTTTAAATAAATATAATACGAAAACTAAAAAATTCACGCTTTACAATAAAGCAAAATATTCGGCTTTTAATGTTGACAATATCCTGGCTCTTCTCCAGGATCGGGATGGTTTGATTTGGATTGCTACTACGAATGGGATAGTAACCTACAATAAAAAAACCGATATTTTTCAACAATTCAAACCTGCAATTTTTAATACAGAAACGATTAACGTATTATTCGAAGCATCAGATGCTTCCATCTGGCTTGGAACTCGTAATTTAGGCGTTTATAAATATAACAAAAAGTCCAATCATCTTAAAAACTATAGTTCAAACGGAGATAAATCTTTATCCGATAGATATATTAATTCAATATATGAAGATTCAAAGAAAAATATATGGATTGCAACACATTATGGAGGTCTTAATTTCATTAATTTAAAAAACGATTCAATAACTATTTTTAAAACCAAAGATGGACTTCCTTCAAATACAATTTTTGGTTTAATACAAGATAATGCTAAGAACCTATGGATCAGCACAAATAATGGACTGAGTAAATATAATATAAAAAGAAATACATTTACTAATTTCACAATACAAGAAGGTCTTCCCAACAATCAGTTTAATTACAATTCTGCCTTTAAAGATAAATCGGGGGAATTATTTTTCGGAACAATAGATGGTTTAATTAGTTTTGATCCGAATAATTTGGAAATCACTCAAGCGCATTCGAAAATTGACATAACTAATTTCAATGTGATGGGTAAAAATGTAACACCAGTTTATCCAAACTCTCCTTTAAAATCTTCGATAAGCGAAACCACCGAAATGGTTTTAACCAGCGAACAAGCTAAATTTATATCATTTGAATTTACAGTTCCTACTTTGATTTACTCTCAAAATATGAATTTTGCTATAAAGATGATGAATTTTGACAAAGACTGGATTAACATCGGGAATCTGCGACAAGTTTCATTTACAAATCTACCAGCGGGTGAATACACATTTATGGTGAATGCAACTCAGAACAACAGTTGGAAGGACTATGAGATTAAGTCTATAAAGATAAAGGTTTTACCACCCATTTGGAAGTCAGATATAGCCTATTTTTTGTATTTATTAATTCTTTCGGTTATTGCTTATTTTAGCTATAAATTTATTACGAACAGGCAAAATGAACAACGTGTAATTGCGGATGAAAGGATAGAAAAAGAAAAAACGAAGTATATAAACCGTTTGAAAGTGAATTTTTTTACAAATATTTCTCACGAGTTGAATACTCCATTGACATTAATAATCTCTCCTATTCAAAAGATGCTTTCTCAACATGAATTTACCGGAGAGTTAAAAGAAAAAATGCTGGTTGTGAAAAAAAATGCCGAAAGGATGCAACATCTTATTGAAGAACTTATTTTGTTGGGAAAAATAGAAACTGAAGTTGAAAAAATAAATCTGGAGCAAGGATTTGCTCTTCGGTTCATTCTGGAACTCGGAAATAATTTCAAACCATGGGCTGAAAGCAAAAATATTCATTTTTCAATGGATATAAAAGTTTCAAAACATCCAGTATATTTCGACCCTTCAAAACTCGAAAAAATTGTTTCAAATTTACTAACAAACGCTTTTAAATATACCGATCCTGAAGGTGAAGTAAGGCTTGGTGCAGAATATTTCCTTGAAAATGGAATTCAAATGCTACGAATAAAGGTAATTGATACAGGTCAGGGAATTGCAAAGGAAAACCTAACTAAGATATTTGAAAATTATTACCGGGTTCGAGAACAAGGGAAAAATACCGGCTTTGGAATCGGATTGAATTTGGTAAAAGAATTGCTCAAATCCTGTAAAGGATCGATCGATGTTCAGAGCGAAATTGGCAAAGGAAGTACATTTACAGTAGAATTGTGTGTTGATGAAAAATCTTTTGTTGGTGAAGAAATCTCGACAAAGAAGTTTGATAATCAGGCCATAAGTAATTATAATTATCGACTGCCGTATTTGTTGGATTCGCAGAAACAACAGACACAAGTACCGGAACAATCAACAAAACTTACGGACAAACCCTATATTTTAATTGTTGAAGACAATCAGGATCTTCTGAATTTTATTGGAAGTATTTTTGAAAATGAGTATCAGTTGAAATTATGTCATGATGGTAAAGAAGCATTAGAAGTGGCTATTGAGACCATTCCTGATTTGATAATCAGTGACTTAATGATGCCGGAGATGGATGGATTAGAATTATGCAAGGAAATAAAATCATCTTTAGAAACTTGCCATATACCGTTCGTTATGCTAACTGCAAAAGTGAGTGAAGAGAATGTTGCTGAAGGCTATGAATATGGAGCTGATTTCTATATTAAAAAACCATTTAATGCAGCTACTTTGCAACAACAGGTTTCTAATATCTTGATAACAAAGGAAAATCAACGGAATCACTTTAGAAATAATACCGATTCAGTATTGGAATCTTCTCAGGTTAACAGCCGTGATAAAAAATTACTCGAAGAAATAAACATACATATCTTTGATCATTTAGGAGATGAACAATACTCCATTGTCAACCTTACAAAAGACCTTTGTATAAGCAGAACGTTGCTTCACACAAAACTAAAAGGAATAGTCGGACTGTCTGCTACTGAATACATTAATAGGATTAAACTAAAGGAGGGTTTACGCTTACTGCAAGAAGGGAATAACATATCTGAAGTATCGTACATCACAGGTTTTGCATCCCCGAATTATTTCTCTCGCTGTTTTAAAAAAGTTTATGGAAAATCTCCCCGCGAATTTTCAAAGGAAACGTAAGGAAATTTGTAGACGAAAAAAATAATATGTTTAAAGTATTACACCGACTCGCTTTTTAAGATTAGGGAAGCGGGTCGGTGTATTTATTTGAATTTTACAAGTCGTCAAAAGATCTTCTCAAACTAGATTTTCAATAGATTATTTTTTATTGATCTCCAATTTTATTGAAATCCTTTTTGTTGAAAAAGCAATATCAACTAAATTCTTTACTATAATAGTTCGCTTTAATTTAAATCTTATTTTAATACTATTTTTTTATAAATTGCTGATGATTCTCATTAAAACACAGAAATCAGTATCATTTATATAGCATTTAGAACAGTACTGCCAATATTTTGAACATATGTGAAGTATCTTATTTTTTTACAAGTTTATCTTTGTGTTTATATTTTAATAAGTATGTCACGTTTACTGACATAAAATAAACAAAAAGAATTCACATGAAAATTTATCGTCTTCCATTCGTTTACTTCCTACTTTTTTCGTTGTTTCTAAATGCTGCAAATGAAAAAGTAAAATTGCCACAACTAACCATATTTACAAAAACCGCTGGAAATCCTGCCCTTGCATTTCCAGTAAAGTTTGCTGCCGATTTGAGCACACAATCAAATTGTAAAAATGTAGAATGTAAGATGTCAATCAACAAAATAGACAATTCACGTTCCACGTATTCATTAACAATAAAAGCAAAAGAAGATTTGAATTTTCATTGCAGCATGAATTTCCAATTATCTGATATTATTCATGCTGACGCTGATTTTTTACTTCCGGGACTTTGGTATAAACAAAATTTAAAAATTTCATCGGGAGCACCTTCTATGTCCATTTCCAAATCGTGGATGTTTCGTGAAGACAGATTAAGCACACCAATGGTGGGAGTTTATAGTCCTCAAAACAAAAAATACTATAGTTTAAGACATACAAACAAGCTAGTTAATGAGTCATTATTATCGTATTCCAATGGAGAAGTGCTGATGTTTGAAGAAAGTGATTTGGGAAGTGTCGGATTTGGAGAAAACAACAAAAAAGCATATTTAGGATGTACATATCCAGTTGCAGAATACCCAAAATCATATACTCACAAATTACAACTGACTAACCCCATTACTGTATTTCATAATCTAAAAAAGAATGAGACAATAGTCTTGACTTATGAATTTACTTCAGGTGTTGCTGATACTTACTCCGATTTTGTTAGGGATTTATGGCAGTATGCGTATGATTCTTCAAAACCCGAACCGATTATACCAAAATACACACCGGAACAAGTAAAAAAATATTTGTCTGAATATTACAAAGAAAGTTATACAGATACATTTGCACTCAAAGGATATTCAGGTGTCCATGTGAGTATCGACAAATGTGAGAAAAGAGGTATCTTAGAAGTAGGATTTATTGGACGAATTTTCCTAAACGCATTTTATGCTTTGCAATATGGCGAAAAAAACAACGACTCACTATTAATTAATAATGCAAAAGCCATATTTGACAGTTACTTGAAAAATGGATTTACTTCGAATGGTTTTATCAGAGAAAAGGTTGATTTTAAGAATAATCAAGAACTGAACGAATTCAGCATCCGACGTCAGAGTGAAGGAGCTATGGCGCTTATGTACTATCTGAAATACGAAAAATCAAAAGGACGAATTCATGCAGAATGGGAAACGAAAATTGAAAATCTTTTAAAAAATATCCTTGCACTTCAGCGAGAAGATTTTAGTTTCCCCCGTAAATTCAACGACAAAATGGAAGTTTTAGATTCTACAGGTGGAAGTAGTTCGTGTACCGTACTACCATTAACAATGGCTTATAAATATTTCGATAATTCCACATATTTGAATGCGGCAATTCAGGTGGGAGAATACATCAAAAAAGAAAATGTAGATAAAGGAGATTATTTTTCGTCAACACTTGATGCTCGATGCGAAGATAAAGAAGCCTCAATTTACACTACAACGGCTTTCTATTATTTATGGTTAAGCACTGACAATCCGAAATATATTGATTATGCTTCTCAAAGCGTTTATTTTTCGCTCAGTTACTATTATACTTGGGATGTGCCGTTTGCTAAAGGTCAAATGTTGGGCGATCTTGGATTCAAAACGAGGGGTTGGGGAACTGTCTCAGTGGAAAACAATCACATTGATGCCTATATTTTTGATTTTATTGATGTCATTAACTGGTTAACAAAACATAATGGTGATAATAGATTGGAAGCATTTGGAAAAGTCATTGCCAGCAGTTTGCAAGATCAGCTTTTACCTGTTGAAGGCAGACTTTGTGGTGTTGCAAAACCTGGTTATTATCCTGAAGTTGTACAACAAACTACCTGGGATTATGGCTTTAATGGTAAAGGTTACTACAATTCATTATTTGGTCCGGGTTGGGTTGTAGCGTCTTTATGGTCTATGCTTTCTCCCGGATATTCTGAAGGCTTTTTCAAAACAGGAAATTCTTTAAGTCAACAAATCAAGTAAACTTAAAGTTCATAAAATGTTTAAGCTTAAAGTATAAAAAACAAGTGATATAAATCCATATTTACTATATTTGCCTTGATTTACAATATTTTTTTAAAGTTATTATTTTTGGAAAATCGTTTTAGTCAATTATTTCTTTTATAAAATCAATGAAATTACTCAAAATACAATTTATGAACCGTCAGTATTTAATAAAAAGCATAAGCTTGTCAGTTTTAGCTTCTTCGGGATGCGGAGTAACTGCAAAAACAAACAATCAGAAACAAAAGCCGAATATCGTAATTGTGGTAGCCGATGATTTGGGTTGGGGAGATGTTGGTTATCATGGAAGCGAAATAAAAACTCCAAATATTGATAGATTATCAAAAATCGGAGTACAATTAAACCGATTCTATACAGCACCTATTTCTTCACCAACCAGAGCGGGACTGCTTTCGGGTAAATACCCAAACCGATTAGGGATACGTGAAGATGTTATTCCACCTTGGAGAGACTACGGTATAGAATCGAATGAAGTTTTATTGCCGCAGGAATTACAAAAAGCAGGATATGAGAACAGGGCTATCGTGGGGAAATGGCATCTTGGACATTCAAAAAAAGCATATTGGCCTTTAAGCAAGGGCTTCACTCATTTTTACGGACATTTGAATGGAGCAATCGACTATTTTACCCATGAACGTGATGGTGAATTGGATTGGCATAATGATTGGGAAAGTTCGTATGATAAAGGATATAGTACCGATTTAATTGCAGAACATGCTGTAAAATGCATAAATGACTATTCAAAAAAAGGACCATATTTGGTATATGTTGCCTTCAATGCTCCACACGAACCTTTAGAAGCAAAAGACGAAGACTTAAAGTTATACGGATTTGATGAATCTAAACCAAGATTTGGAAAGGATAAAACGGGTCATGGAAATAATCAACAACAGACTTATTCAGCCATGGTAACCTGTATGGACAGAGGAGTGGGTGAAATTTTAAAAGCAATAGACGAAACAGGTGAAGCTGACAATACCATTTTCTTGTTTTTAAGCGACAATGGACCTGAAGTAGGTTCGAGCGGTACACTCCGGGGTAAGAAATTTCTTGAATTTGAAGGTGGAGTTCGTTCTCCGGCAATTCTTAAATGGCCGGCTGTAGTGAAAGGAGGACAAACAATTAATCAGGTTTTAGGATTCGTTGACGTGATGCCTACTTTATTGGACATTGTAAAACAAAAATCAAATATTAAATTTGATGGTATTAGCATGCTACCGATTTTGAAAGGCGATAAAAAAGTAATAGACAGAAAACTATATCTGGGTCTTGGTGCTGTTGTTACCAATGAATGGAAATTTATACAAAAAGGGCACAATCCGAAAATGAAAATTGACAAAGATCAACTTTTTAGAATAGATAGTGATCCAAATGAAAAAAATAATGTGATTGATGAAAATAAGATAAAAGCAGATGAATTGCTGACTTATGTACAGCGTTATGACAGCATTAAGCCTGCCCGCCCAATGCCAAATTATGGTATTGGAAAAGATGGATTTATTCCTCCCAAAGAATGGAAGGTATCTAAGTAAGATCTGATCCGTTTAATAATTACAGTGTACTATCTTTATATATAATTTCCTTTTGTGAATTTTCTGATATGTATTGCTTTTGTAAAAATTTCATTATGAGGTGTTTCCTAGTTCTAATTGCAGTTTTCTTATTTGTATTGCCTACCCTTTCGGCACAAAATGAAATAACATGGACTGACGATATTGTTCTTAGTGGAACTTTTAAATACATCCGACTGTGTAAAGTAACAAAAGGGCTAACTGCCGGTGATATTATTATGACTTATTTTCAAAGCGATCATAGTGCCCCATTTGGTATGAGAAGAAGTAAAGATGAAGGTAGAACATGGAGCAATGAAACTATTTTTATGACTAATAATGCTTCCTATTATTATGTAAATCCCAGTATATTGCAACTGGATGATGGTCGGTTGATGTTAAGTTATTGTAAAAGGGGAAAGCCGGCAGGTTCTACGGTTCAAACTCAAGGACCATGTGTGAAATTTAGTACAGATGGAGGTTACACATGGGGAGCTGAAACATTTATTTGCTGGGGGGGCGATTATGAACCTACTGCCATTCAAGTACCAAATGATAAAAACGGTGATGGAAATAATGATATTTATCTATTTTGGTCCATGTGTATTGCCGATCAGAGTTATGATTTGACTACTGAACCAGTAGATAATGTAAAAAGAGGATTTGCTTGTGGTGTGGTCGCCAGTTACGATAATGGTAAAACATGGAATAATTTTATGCCTACCAAATTAGGAGCAAGAATCGTTCATCGTAATTTTAATGAACCTGCAAATGGGACTTACATGCCTTCGAAAGGTAATATGCCAACACCTGTTTTATTACCTGATAATCGTATTGGAGTAGCATGTGAGGCGGTTGACAAAAGTAATTCTCCGTGGTTCACCGTTTCTGACAGCGGTGATTGGGACTGGGATAATTTTCAGGGACAACAGTTTACTGACTATACCTATTTTGGTTATCCTCCTTATTCTGCTGATGACGATAATGTTTATCCTACTGATCGGAATAAATGTTGGAGGCCAACTTATACTGACAATACTTTTGGTGGAGCACCTTCAGTTTGTGTTCTGCCAAATGGGAAAATCGCATTTTCACAAAATTCCAGTCATGATATCAATGTTTTTGTTGGTAATGCTTATGGGAAAAATACTGTAAAACAAACAGATCCATTTCTTAGTAAGCCATCTTCATTTTATTCTTGTATTATTC
>JBBRTR010000041.1:0-22333 GCA_038244215.1 Bacteroidales bacterium | reverse complement strand
ATTTTGAAGGGAAAATTGAAGGTAAAATATCAAAAGAACCTAAGGGAAATAATGGTTTTGGCTACGATCCTATTTTTGTGCCTGTAAATTACAGCTTAAGTTTTGCGGAACTGGGTTCTGAAGAAAAAAACAGGATAAGCCACAGGGCATTAGCAGTAAAGCTCCTTGTTCAGTATCTGAAAAATAATTAACTGATAGTGACGAATTCAGGCTTAAATTATTTACTTTTAAAAAGTAATTCAAATTTTATAAAATAAAATGGAAGTGTTTGAGTTTAATTAATTTGAATCGTATTAAAATCATTTTCAGACTAATTTCAAAGGATAGTATCAATAATATGAAAAAAAGAATCATTTCAATAGCTATTTTACTAGGCATCTTTAGCTGTACACTGTGGTCACAATTAGCAATAGGAAAATGGCGAACACATTTAGCCTATAATAGCGTATCACAAATAGCACAATCCGATAATAAAATTTATGCAGTTAGCGAAGGTGCTCTGTTTTCCATCGATAAACTGGATGGTGGAATGGAATTTTATAGTAAAGTGAGTGGACTGAACGATGCCAACATTTTGCGGATTGAATTTGATAATGTGACTAAACAGTTGCTGATCATATATATAAACGGAAATATAGATATGCTGGCTGCAGGTGGGGTTACAAATATACCAGATTTGTTTAACAAGCAAATGAGTGCGAGTAAGAATGTTAATCAAATTAATTTTTATCAAAATAAAGCCTATCTTGCTTGTGACTTTGGTATTGTTGTTTTGAATATGCAAAAAAAGGAAGTTGCTGACACCTATTATATCGGGCCAAATGCAACGGAAGTAAAGGTGCTTAATACCACTGTTTTAAATAATACAATTTATGCATTAACCGCTTCTACGGTTTATAAAGCCAATGTCACAGAGCCTAATCTGGTTAACTTTGAATTTTGGACAGCAACTACAAACTTTCCAGGAAGTGGTGACTTTCAGACAATAAACTCTTTTAATGGAAACTTATTTTTATTGCGGGGCGGAAAACTTTATAAACAATCAAATGATAATTCATGGTCTTCATTTCAACCGGACTTAACTGTAACAAACTTCAACGTAAGCAATGGACGAATGAATATATTTGCATCTAACTCGGTATATCTTGTTGATGATCAATTAAATGTTAAGAATATTCCAGACATAGGTACACTAACCGATGCAGAATATGATTCACAAAATAACAGCTATTGGTTTGCTGCGAATGCTTTGGGAGTAATTTCATATAGTCAAAATGGAACTGATTTATCAACAATAAATTATTATAAACCCGCGGGTCCGGCAGTTAATATTCCTTGGAGTATGAAATTTGGAGGAGATAAATTATTTGTTGTTCCGGGTGGTCGATGGTCGGCACAATACTCCCAACCCGGATATGTGATGATGTATGAAAAAGGCGTATGGTCAAATATAGATGGATTGACAATTCAGGCTCAAACGGGGTTTCATGTTCTTGATTTAATGAATGTGGCTGTAGATCCGACTGAGAATAAACATTTCTTTGTAACATCGTATGGAACTGGATTATACGAGTTTAAGGATGATAAATTTTTTAAATGGTATAATTCTACTAATAGTACACTTGAGGGTCATCCGGCAGTGCCTAACGATCCTAATAATTATACTCGGCTGGATGGTGCAGTTTATGATAGTCAGGGTAATTTATTTGTTGCCAATTCAGCTGTAGCAGCAAGTGTTAAGGTCTTGCTTGCTAATGGTGTGTGGACTCAGCTAAAATACCCGGGTGCAATTAAAGAAACATTAGGTAAAATACTTATTGATAATCAAAATCCAAATAGGAAATGGATTACGTCTGTGCGTGGAGGTGGAATTATTGTTTTTGATGATAATGGAACAATTACAGATCAAACTGACGATAAATCAACTGCTCTTTTTACTTTTACCTACACGGAAACAGATAAAACAAATCATACGGTTTTAGTGCAGATATCACCAGCTGAAGTTCGTAGTATTGCTCAGGATAAAAACGGTGTTGTATGGATAGGAACGGAGCAAGGTCCAATATTATTCTCTAATCCAACCAAGGTTTTTGATTCTGATTTTATGTGCACACGTGTTAAAATTCCCCGAAATGATAGCACAGGTCTTGCTGATTATTTGCTTGCTAATGAAAAGATTAAAGCAATTGCCATTGATGGAGCTAATCGTAAATGGCTTGGGACAGAAACTTCAGGTGTGTATTTAATGTCAGAAAACGGTCAGCAAACTATTCAACACTTTACAGTTTCAAACAGTCCGCTTTTATCGAACGATATTCTTTCAATTGCTATCAATCCGAAATCAGGTGAAGTATTTTTCGGAACAGGTCAGGGAATCGTATCGTATCAAAGTGATGCAGTAGAAGCTGGAAGTACTTTCTCAAATGTTTATGCTTATCCGAATCCCGTTCGACAAGGTTATACCGGAGTTATAACAATTACAGGCTTGGTTGCTGATACACAAGTAAAAATAACGGATTTAAATGGAAATCTGGTTTGTCAGACAATTTCAAATGGAAGTATTGCTACCTGGGATGGAAAAGATATGCATGGAAGAAAAGTGAATACAGGCGTTTATCTGGCAATTTGCGCCAATTCTGATGGTACTCAAAGTACCATAACAAAGATACTTATAATCAATTAATATTTTCAAAATGAATAAAAGGAGACTTTTAAAAGCATTTAGCCGTCTTATGCATTTACCAAAAGGAAAATATTTCTTTTTGTATTTCAAAAATAAAATACACCACTTTTATTTAAAATTCAATAAGTCTACAAAAGTTGCTTTCCCCTCCAATGTTATGATTGAACTTACCAATCATTGCAACCTTGCTTGTACAACTTGTCCGAGAGAATATGATTTTGGCAAAGCGATGGATAAAGGAAATATGACTGTCATTCAGGCAAAAAAAATCATTGATGAAATTTGGCCCTATCTGGATTCAATTGGTTTAACTGGAATGGGCGAAACTTTTCTTTATAAAGACATCGAAGAAATTATAGATTATATTAAGCAGAAAAATAAAGGCATTATCATTTCAGTTTCTACAAATGCTGTTTTACCCAATTTTATTGAAACAGCTTCAAAATTGATAAATAAACTGGATACAATTCAAATTTCAATCGATGGGCTGAATGATACATATGAATTAATCAGGAAAAAATCAAGTTTTGAAATATTAGATCGGAATTTACGAGTATTGGCCGGAAAATGTAAGGACTCAAAAACTACCTTGATGCTGAATATGGTGGTTACCAAGGAAAACTTCCATCAAATGTCTGATTTAGTGCATTATGCTGAGAATTCTGGAGTTCAGTATCTGGATTTCTCGCAATTAAACCTGGCAGCAGTTACCAATATTGATATTTCATATTATGAGTTTTATCGTTCAACAGAATTTCAAAAAGCACTGAATGAATTAGAGAAGACAATACAAAAAACTGAAAAGATAACAGTAAATTACAATTTTAAAACTTCAGGTAATTTTCAAAATTGTCCTTTCCCTTGGTCGCATTTTTATATTTGCTGGAACGGATTTGTTACTCCTTGTTGTGCAAAACCTTTTCCTAAAGAATTAAATTTTGGAAATGTTTTAGAAACCAGTGTTATAACTGTTTTAAATAGTGGAAAATATAAATCATTGCGTGAAAACTGGTATGCTAATGAAGCTCCTGAGTTTTGTAATAAATGCCATTTCACATCGCTTTGAAAATCCTTTTTTTTTAAATGAATTAACGCAAAGTTCAATAAGCTGAATTTAAGCCAAACGAATATCGGAGAGATATTGATGGTTTACGAGCGATTGCAATTTTAGCGGTTGTTTTATTTCATTTTGGACTTTTCAAAAATGGATACCTGGGAGTTTATTCGTATAATTGGTATTAAAAATTTTGACGTTGAAATGGGCAATTTTTAAAAACCAGAATGAGTCTGAATACACAAAATAAAAACCTTCATACAATAAGAGTATTTGACTGGAAATGAGCAAATTCAGGTTCAAGTTATAAATGCGACGAATTAATTTAACAATGCATAAAATATTTTAGACGGAGTTTGAAAATCCAATTTTTTTCTGAAAAAAGAATGGGGAAATAAGTACATTGAATTGGTAATTTGACACATTGTGGAGCTGTTTATTTCAGTCAACTCATTGAACCTCTGCATATAATATATGAGTCTAGGAAATCATGTTTTTATAGAGATTGAATTATCTATAAAGATACTGATTTCCACTGACTTATACAGATTAAAACTGATTATTGTATTGACAATCATACGTTTAACATATAGATTAACGAACTTTAGTAATGAGTTTTGCAAAAAATAAATATATTTTAACCGTGTGTCTTTTGTTGGTTATTGGTTTTTCTGTCAGACTGATTGGTATTTCAAATTTACCTTCTGGATTGAATCAGGATGAAGCATCAATTGGATATGAAGCATATTCAATCTTAAAAACAGGATTAGACAGGAATGGATATTCATATCCGGTTCATTTAGAGTCATGGGGGAGTGGACAAAATGCATTATATGCTTATTTATCAATACCCTTCATTCATTTCTTTGGGCTCAATGCCTTTTCTGTCAGAATCGTAAACGCAATTTTTAGTTGTTTATCGCTGTTTTTATTTTTTTTGCTTTTCAAACTAATGTTCGATAGAAAAAAATCATTGGCCGCATTGGCTTTATTTGCTATTTTCCCATGGAGCATAATGTCTGCTCGTTGGGGACTTGAATCAAATATTTTTCCATCTATTTTTCTAGCAGCAGTTTATTTTCTGATAATAGGATTCAAATCCAGTCAAAAGTATTATCTGGTTTCTTTTTTTCTTTTTGCTATTAGCCTTTATTCCTACGGAACTGCATATCTTGTTTTACCATTATTTTTCGCCGGGATTATCCCTTATCTGTTGATTACCAAAAATATAACAGTAAAATACTTCTTGCTTAGTTTGGTTGTCTTTTTTATCGTAGCTACTCCCATTATTTTATTTGTTTTTATAAATCATTTGGATCTAAAATCGATTCATTTTTTAGGACTATCCATTCCACGGTTGGAAGCAAATAGGACAACTGTTATTTTTAATCTATTTCAAGATAATTTTTTTTTCACGCTTATTAAAAACACACTCCGTTTCTTAAGTGTTTTAGTTCTGCAATCGGATGGAAGCAAGTATAATGCGATTCCGATGTTCGGAACCATTTATCCACTATCGATGATTTTTTTTGTTGTTGGATTGTTCAAAATATTGAAGAATAAGAACTATAAATCCCAACCTTTTCATTATATTTTTCTTTGTT
This sequence comes from Bacteroidales bacterium, assembly GCA_038244215.1. Taxonomy (GTDB): domain Bacteria; phylum Bacteroidota; class Bacteroidia; order Bacteroidales; family Paludibacteraceae; genus Paludibacter. Next base: position 16,992 of record JBBRTR010000041.1, on the reverse strand, counting down.
GGTTGTTTTGCTCTGTTATTCTTGGTCTCATGAGTCATGTAAATATCAATCGTCTCAATATTATTTTTATACCGATATTGTATTTTGTTGTTTTAGGTATTTTTGAGGTCTTTGAAATGTTGAAACCTGAATTTCAAAAAAACTACAAATACTTAATAATGGGATTTTATTCTTTATTGTTTGTTTTTTTTGCAGGCTATTACAGTTTTTTTTTCAGGGAAGATATTAAATCAGAATTCTCATATGGACTAAAAGATGCTATTCAATTCGCTGAAAATAGGAATCAAACAGATAGCATAAACGTTACAACTCAAACCATAAATATGCCATATATTTATGTGTGTTTCTACAATCATTTAAATCCGGATGAGTTCAGAAAGACTGTAAAATACACTTCCAATACCATTCATGCTGAGTTCAGAGGTGTAGAGCGAATAGGTAGATATACATTTGGAACGAATTTGCTCAATTCAAACACAATACATATTTTAAGTGAAGGTGAGATGAAGGAGAAGCATTCTCCAATTGCTTTTTCAAGGCATTTTGGAAATTATTATGTTGTGAAATTTTACTGAAAATATTAAGTTATTGTGAAAACCAAGATTCAAAAATATGTTGCTGAAGTATTTAGTCTAAGAATTACTTGGACTGTTTTGTTTTTTGTAGGTCTGATTTTCAAACTGATTTTATTGCCTGTCCGCACCGGCGATTTTGTGGGTTTTCTGCAACCTTGGATTGATTTTATAAAAACGCACGGTTATTTTTCTTCACTTAAATTTGGATTTTACGATTATACTCCTTCGTATATTTATATTCTGATTCTCATTGCTAAAACGGGTATGAATCCTTTGTTTGCAATAAAATTTGTTTCTATTATTTTTGAATATCTTGTTGCTTTCTTTATCGGAAAAATTGCTGCTTTGAAATTTAAATCGACGCGAATTATTTGGGTTTCAATGGTCATAATTCCTTTAATTCCAACCGTTATATTGAATAGTTCGTATCTTTCACAATGCGATTCTATTTATGCGACTTTTGTGATAGGAAGCATTTATTTCCTATTAAAGAAAAAGCAATTCATGTCTGTTTTGTTTCTGGGAATTGCTTTTGCTTTTAAAATGCAATCGGTCATGCTTTTGCCTTTCTTCTTTGTGATGATGCTCAAAAGTAAAATCTCTTGGTATTATTTTCTGATGATTCCTGTGATTTTTTTAGTGAGTTTGCTTCCAGCGTGGTTTTTCGGTCGTCCATTTACCGAATTATTAAAAGTTTATGTTTCACAAACAGATCGCTGGCAATTTCTCACTTTGAATTTTCCAAACTTGTACATTTGGATTAGTAATAATTGGTACGAACCAGTAAAAATGGGTGGAATGATTTTTACTTTTCTTTTTACTCTGATTTTTAGTATCTGGTTAAGTCGTAAAAAGCAGGTATTTTCTTTTGAAAACTGGATTCAGTTGGCTTTCTTAAGTTCAATTGTAATTCCGTTTATATTACCCGGAATGCACGAACGTTACATGTATCTTGGTGATTTGTTGGGAGCTCTTTATTTTTTGGTTCTACGAAAGAACGTTCATTTCACACTCGGAATATTGCTGGTTTCACTTTATTCCTATATTCGTTGTTCACGCTATAACGATATACTACCCATGTGGCCTGCATTTTTTGTATATTTGTCCGTGATAATCTTAACATCCTACGATTTCATTAAAAGTTTGAAACATGCATCCAATCCAATGGAATAAAAAAAGTTCTGTTTTCATAATATTGATAATAGTAATTTATTTACTGCTTGCTATTATTACTTTAAATTACGGTTATTTCTGGGACAATATTCAGCAGATTTCAAAAGAAGCTCACTGGTTTTTTCAAACCAATTTCCAGTCGCTTATTATGCCTGCACAGAATTCTAGTTCTGAAATTGTAGCTACCGGCTATCATCCGCCTTTAATGGGTATAATGACTGCCATTTTATGGAAAGTTTTTGGCTATAAACTGTGGGTTTCGCATGTATTTATTTTGTTTTGGGCTTTAATTTTGTTTTTCAATGTTTGGAAACTAATTCGTTTGATTTTTGAAGAAAAATTTGCTGGTTGGGTTTTATTAATTGTTCTATTGGAACCAACCGTTTTGACTCAGTTTGCCATTGCCTCGCCTGATTTTATTCTTTTTACTGCTTTTATAATTTCACTTCGTGCAATACTGGAAAAGAAACCCTTGCTTTTATCCATCGCCCTAATTTTCTTGTGCGGAATTAATATGCGTGGTATCTTTGTGGGCGTTGCTTTATTTGTTTCCTACTTTTATTATGTTTATTCACAACGAAATACAAAATTCTCATGGCGTGCCTTTTTTAAAATACTACAGCCTTATTTGCCGATTGTCTTTCTTTTAGTCATCTATTTTGTCTATTATTTTAATGAGCGTGGCTGGTTTTTTACATCAAATTTGGAACATTACTCAACCCCGACAAGTGTCGATAAAATAATAAAACACTTGGCTGAGTTCGGCTTACGAACTATTGAAAATGGACGGGTAGTAATTTGGTTGATTGGATTTTATATTGCTTTCAGACTTTTTAAATTCAAAACTAAACTGAGTCAGGAAATAAAAACTCTATTTCTGTTTTGGTTTTTAATAACAGGTTTGTATGTTATTTTCGTTTTCATAACCCAAATGCCATTTTCAGCACGGTATTTTATGCCACAGTTTTTCGTGTTGACTTTATTGGTTTTATGGGGAATCGTGAATTTTATTCAACAGAAAAAACAAATTCTGATTTTTGTAATCATTCTGCTTTTTGAACTTACAGGAAATTTTTGGATTTATCCTGACAAAATTGCCAAATCCTGGGATTGTACCTTAGCACATTTACCTTATTATGAATTGCGGAAAGATTGTTTTGATTTTATCGATAAGCAAAATATTGATTATTCAAAGGTTTCAGCAGGGTTTTGCTTGTATGGCGATCGCAAATTTGTGGAACTGAATCATGCCGGAAAAATAGTGGGAGACAAGCCAAATCGAAAATTCTATATTGAATCCAATATTTCTAATACTGAAGATTCATTGGCAGCAGCTTTCAAGGATGTAACCAAATGGAAACCGGTGAAGCGATTTCAAAAAGGAGTCGTTTTTCTTGAAATCTACGAACAAGTATCGAATAAAAATCTAATGAAATGAAAATCCCAAACTCAATTATTCAGTTCGTAAAATTTGGCATTGTTGGAGTTTCCAATACTTTACTTACGGCTGCAACAATTTGGATTTTGATGAAAATCTTTCATTTCTCCGATTACAGTTCCAATATTATCGGATATATTATCGGATTGATTAATAGTTTTATATGGAATCGTAAATGGACTTTTGCAAGCAATTCAAAGTTGAGTTCTACAATCTTTAAATTTATGGTTGTCTTTGCAATTTCGTATCTTATTCAGCTCGGAAACCTTTATTTATTACTCCATTTCACAAAAATCGATTCGTATGTTTGTCAACTAATGTCGATTGTGGTTTACACATGCTTCAATTTTTTGTTGAATAAATTTTACACTTTCAAAATTAACAACGAATAATATTGCCTTGAATGCATTATTGAAAAAAAGGAGAGTTTAAAAATGCAGTAACTATTTTATCAGATTAATAAATTCTTCTCGAGTTTTTGCCTGTTCGAAAACACCTGTAAAATCTGAAGTAGTGGTTATGGAGTGTTGTTTTTGAACGCCGCGCATTTGCATGCAGAGATGTTGTGCTTCGATGATGACCATTACGCCCATTGGATTTAGTGTTTTCTGGATACATTCTTTTATTTGCGTTGTCATACGTTCCTGAACCTGCATGCGGCGGGCGAAAACTTCCACAATACGCGCAATTTTGCTCAATCCGGTTATTTTTTTGTTAGGAATATAAGCCACATGTGCTTTGCCAAAAAATGGAAGCATGTGATGTTCGCACATCGAATAAAAGTCAATATCTTTGACAATTACCATTTGGCGGTAATTTTCGGTAAACATAGCCGAGCTAATAATTTCTTCGGGATCTTGTTCGTAACCCTGCATCAAAAACTGCATCGCTTTCGAAACACGCTCAGGCGTCTTTATCAAACCTTCACGATTGACATCTTCGCCTAAAAGTTTGATTATTTCCTTATAATGTTCTGCTATTTTTTCCGTTTTTTCTAAATCGAAAGGAATAGGCTGATTGAGATTAAAATCTGTCATACATTTAGTTTGATCCCGTGATATTGATTTGATCCTTAACAATATAGGTTTCACTCCGCAGATTTGGGAAAGTTTCTATTAATTGTTGACGAATTGCCTTAGCTTGTTCCATTGTCCTGAAATCTCCCACACTCACTTTCCAAAATGGCGATGTATAGTTTACATAAACCGGTTGGTTTGGGAATTCACTTTCAATTTGCTTTTCAATCCGAAATGCATCAGACTTGGCTGTTTTTTGAGTGTTACTTGAAAAAACCTGAACACGAAATCCGTTCGAAGTGTCATGAAAACCATTATTTGTTTTTCCCAACATAACCATTTCCAGACGTTTATCCTGATGAATAGTCACTTTGGTTTTTGTGATTGAATCTGGTGTAGAAAGTGATTCGAAGATATTTTGTTGTTTTGTATTGTCATTTTGCGCTGATGAAACACAAGCAAACACAAAGCAAACCAGAACTGTAAGGAAAATAATTCTTCTCATTTTATTGTTTATTTCGGGTGCAAAGTTATACAATTGTTCGCGTTATTGAGCTAAATTTTATAAATTTATTAGGAATAAGTTTTGCAAGTTACTATTAATCAATTTACTTGCAAATTTTTAAATAATACTTATTAAATATTAATTGCTTAATGCTTATCTTTGTTCTAGTTTAAAAAACCAAATATGTCAAAACCAAAAATTGCAATCATTGTGGCCGGTGGAAAAGGTGCACGTATGAACGCTGATATTCCTAAGCAATTTCTTGAAATTCAGGGGAAGCCGATTTTAATGCATACGCTCGAAGTGTTTGAAAAATACGATGCTTCGATGAAATTGATACTGGTTCTTCCCGTAGCTCAGTTTGATTTTTGGAATGAACTTTGCAAAAAGTATGCCTTTGAAGTTCCACATCAAATCGTGGCTGGCGGAATCAACCGGTTTCAGTCGGTAAAAAACGGATTAGAAGCCGTTGAAATTCCTTCTTTAGTGGCAATTCACGATGGTGTAAGGCCTTTGGTTAGTCAGGTTACAATTCAGCGTTGTTTTGAAGTGGCTGAAAAACAAGATGCTGCGATACCGGTTGTCGATTTGGTGGATAGCATTCGTCAGATTACTAAAAGCGGGAGTAAATCCATGGACCGTAATACATTTAAACTGGTTCAAACACCTCAGGTTTTTGATGCAGAATTGCTGAAAAAAGCCTATGAACAGGAATTCAATCCACTTTTTACTGATGACGCATCTGTTGTTGAAAGCTTGGGAACAAAAGTTTATTTAGTGGAAGGAAACCGTGAGAATATTAAAATCACAACAGAATTTGATTTGAAAATGGCAGAAACAATTATTGAATTTGAAAATTTGAAATTTTGACAATTATATGCCTACCAAAACCACCAACATACAATATCTCGACACACTTCGGGCATTGGCCACTATTGGTGTGATTATGATACATGTTAGCACACCGATTCTGAAAATGATGTACGGCAAAAACATGGAATATTGGTGGATAGGAAATTCAATTGACAGCATGGTTCGGTTTGTTATTGCACTTTTTTTGATGCTGAGTGGTGCAACGATGTTGAACCGTGAATACAAACTTGGTGAATTTTACAAAAAAAGATTCATGCGAGTTTTGCTTCCGTTTCTGTTTTGGCTAGTGGCATATTGGATATATCGGTGGACGATTCTGATTCCAAAAAACCAACCGCATGAATTTCAGGATATAGTCAGGTGGGGAATTGGTTTGTTTAATACCGAAGGCGTTTCGAAACATTTCTGGTACATTTACATGATTTTGGTTCTGTATCTTTTTGTTCCGTTTCTGGGTAGATTTCTGCGAAAGTTGAAAAATTCAACTGTACTTTATTTACTTTTAGGTTGGGTTTTCTTGAATATTCTGTTTTCTAATCACATACTAAATATCACAGACTGGAGTTACATTCTCCAAAAAGCAAAGGATTATTTTTTATATTCCGGATATTTGGTTGTTGGTTTTTATCTTATGAGAATTACGTATAAGGCGGAAAAATACAGACTTTTGAATGTTGTGATATATTTATTTACAGTAGTTTTCTCTGCATTCGCTACTTATTTTGCCAGTAAAAATGCGCATAAACTGGATATGGAATTTTATGGAAGCCTGACTTTAAATACTATGATTCAATCTGTGGCCTTATTTCTTTTGATAAAAGACTCAACTATTTATAACAGGATAATCCGTTGGATTGTAAACACGATAAGTAATTACAGCTACGGAATTTATCTGGTACATATCATGGTAATCAGTATTTTTTATAATCACGGTATTTTCTGGACGATGGCGTATCCGCTTCTTTCTTTACCTTTCATTGTTTTAATGACTTTGATAAGTTCGATTGGTATTATTTATTTGTTGAGAAAAATTCCCTTAGGAAAATATATTTCCGGTTAATTGTTGTAAAATGGATTTATCCTCTCAAGACATAAAATTCTTTCCCGGTGTTGGACCGAAAAAAGCGGAGCTTTTCGCTAAGGAACTTGACATCCATACGGCTGAGGATTTGTTGCGGCATTATCCATACAAATATGTCGATCGAAGTCGGTTCTATTATATCCATGAAATTTCAGAAGAAATGCCTTTTATTCAGTTGAAAGGTCAGATTATTCGATTCGAAAAAGTGGGCGAAGGTCACAATCAACGGTTAACAGCCATTTTCACAGATGGTTACGAAACCATTGAATTGGTTTGGTTTAAAGGAGTAAAATGGGTGCTCGAAAAATACAAAACCGGACTTCAATATGTGGTTTTTGGTAAACCGTCACCTTTCAACGGGCGGTTTAATCTGGTTCATCCCGAAGTTGAACTTGTTTCCCAATTGCCGCCACCTGAGCAAATGGGTTTACAGCCATTTTACAATACTTCGGAAAAAATGAAATCGAATTTTCTGAATTCCAAAGCGGTTCAGAAAATCATTTTTCCTTTGCTTCAATCTATAAAATCTGGAATTCCAGAAACTCTTCCAGCTTATTTGCTGAAAAAATTTGCATTGCTGAACCTGACGGAATCGTTGATCAATATTCATTTTCCAAAAAATGCGGATGTGCTCAAAAAAGCTCGGCAGCGGCTGAAATTTGAAGAGTTGTTTTATATTCAACTCAATATTTTGCAACAAACGAAATGGCGTGATCAACACTTTCGTGGATTTGTTTTTGGGCAAATCGGTCACTATTTCAATACATTTTTCAAAGAGTATTTGCCCTTTGAATTGACTAATGCTCAAAAACGTGTTTTACGGGAAATTCGGGTCGATGTGGCTTCCGGTCGTCAGATGAATCGTTTGCTGCAGGGCGACGTGGGAAGCGGAAAAACACTGGTTGCGTTAATGTGCATGTTGATGGCGGTTGACAATGGATTTCAGGCCTGCATCATGGCACCGACTGAAATTCTGGCAACACAGCATTTTGCCAGTTTGACGGAACTTATGGGCGATTTAGGAGTGAATATTGCTTTACTTACCGGTTCAACCAGACCGAAGGAGCGTGTTGGATTGCACGAAAAACTCCGGAATGGAGAATTAAATATTCTGATTGGCACACATGCTTTGATTGAAGATACCGTTCAATTTAAAAATCTCGGCATGGTGGTGATTGACGAGCAACATCGCTTTGGTGTGGAACAACGCTCAAAACTTTGGAAAAAGAATGTCAATCCGCCACATATTTTGGTTATGACTGCAACGCCCATTCCACGAACTTTGGCCATGACACTTTACGGCGATTTGAGCGTTTCGGTGATTGATGAACTTCCGCCGGGACGAAAACCAATCCAGACTTTTCATTATTATGAAAATAAACGACAAGGACTGAATCAGTTTATTGCCAAACAAGTGTTGGCCGGACGTCAGATTTACATTGTTTACCCACTTATTCAGGAATCGGAAAAAGTTGATTTGCAAAATCTTGAATCAGGATTTGTGTATATGTGTGAAGTTTTTCCTGATTTTAAAATTAGCAGAGTTCATGGAAAATTGAAAGCTGCAGAAAAAGAACACGAAATGCAGAAATTCGTTCGAGGCGAAACACAAATCATGGTGGCAACAACAGTGATTGAAGTCGGCGTAAATGTTCCGAATGCGTCAGTGATGGTGATTGAAAGTGCGCAGCGCTTCGGACTTTCGCAGTTGCATCAGCTTCGCGGTCGGGTTGGGCGAGGAGCAGAGCAATCGTTTTGCATTTTGCTAACTGATTATAAATTAGGTGTAGATACTAGAAAGCGCATGGAAATTATGGTTCGTACAAATGATGGATTTGAAATTTCAGAAGCCGACTTAAAACTTCGTGGTCCCGGCGATCTGGAAGGAACTCAGCAAAGTGGTTTGCCTTTCGACCTGAAAATTGCAAATCTTGCACTGGACGGAAAAATGCTAGAGATAGCCCGGAATGTTGCTATGGAGATTTTGGAAGATGATATGCAATTGCAGAAAAATGAAAATAAGGTTTTGGCAGATCAATTAAGAAAAATGAAGACGAATACATTAAATTGGGGTTCTATAAGTTAAGAAAACGGAATTTCTTTTGGTCGCTAAAGTCATTTCTTTATTTTTGGAGTTCGGTATAAATATATGTGCTGTTTTTCGTCAGCATTTCGATTACTATTAGGTTAAATATATAATTATTAAATTCATAACAGAATGGAAAAAACTTTCGTTATTATCAAACCCGGAGCTATTCAGCGTGGGTTGATTGGTGAAGTAATACATCGATTTGAACGAAAAGGTTTGCAATTGTGCGGAATGAAAATGATTCAACTTGATGATGAGATATTAGCAAAACATTATGCACATTTGGTTGAAAAACCATATTTTAAACGGATTAAAGAATCCATGGAAGTAACTCCTGTGATTGTTTGTTGTTGGAAAGGCCTTGATGCAGTGCGCATTGTTCATGAATTGGCCGGAAAAACCAATGGACGTGAGGCAGCTTTCGGAACTATTCGAGGTGATTTCAGCATGAGTGTTCAAGAAAATATTATTCATACTTCTGATTCTGTTGATAACGCAAAAGATGAAATCTCTCGTTTTTTCCGCGAGAATGAAATTTTTGAATTTAATCCTTCAGGATTGAATTTTTTGTATGCAAACGATGAAATATAAATCAATTTCCAATTAAATAATTTCCAATTTTCAATTGAAAGTCAATTTTTTATTTACCGGTTTTTTTAATTGGAAATTGAAAATTGAAAAATTAGAAACACATGCCTTTTCCCATCAAAAAATACCTTTCCATATTTACTTTTTTTCTCTCAATTTTTGGGAGTTATTCACAGCAGATAAACACTTCACTTATACCAAAAAAAGATACAGTCAACGTTTACAAAGAAATGTTGAACGATAATTCCGATGACTTGATGGAAGACCATCCGGCTGACGATATTTACAACAATATCTGGACGAGCGATCATGTAAATCCATATAAAATTCCTATTGACAGTATGCCAGATTCGGTACGAATTGACTGCTCGCACTTCTTTGTACCTGTTCCGGGAGCAGTTACTTCGGTCTTTGGTCCGAGGCGTTATCGTTTTCATTACGGAACGGATCTTAGATTAATTGTGGGCGATTCGGTGCGTTCTGCTTTTTCCGGTAGAGTTAGAATTATCGATTATGAAGCTCGTGGTTATGGTCATTATATTGTTATTCGACATGATAACGGACTGGAAACAGTTTATGCGCATCTTTCGGAAGTTTTAGTTCAACTAAATCAAAATATAAAAGCGAATGAATTAATTGCGTATGGTGGAAATACCGGCCATTCCACCGGACCACATTTGCACTTTGAAGTCCGTTATATGGGAAATGCGATCAATCCGGCTCATATGATTGATTTTAATACCGGTAAGGTCTTTGCTCAAAATTATTTACTGACAAAAAAGGCATCTTTTTATTATCAACGTGAAGTAAAACAACTACATGCAGCCAAATATTATAAAGTGCGTAAAGGAGATGTTCTCGGACGAATTGCTGTAAGAAATGGTACAAGTGTGAAAACTCTGTGTCGGTTGAATGGTATAAAAACCAAAACCAAACTGAAACCGGGACAACGATTGAGAGTCAGGTAATATGTTTATTAAAATGAATTGGAAATCAGTATGATTTTTTGAATGGGAAGCGTGTAAAATTCGTTTTCCATTTTTTCTTGTAAAATTTATAAGTTCATTTCAAAGCTTTAAAAAATATGTCAATATTACGAGTGTTTAAAACAATAAAGAGCTTTAATACGTTATGTAGATTTCGTAAATAGATAGAAGATTTATGCTGTAAAACATATTTTTTTGTACCTTTGCAGTAGAGTTTATAAATAATTCGTGACTTTTTTAAATTACGAATTACGAATTTTAAATTATGAATAAAACAAATCATGTCAGAAAATATTATAAATGAAGTAACTCAATCAGATTACAAATACGGATTTACGACAGATATTGAAACCGATATTATTCCTATCGGACTTAATGAGGATGTTATTCGGCTTATTTCTAGCAAGAAAAATGAACCGGACTGGATGCTTGAATTTCGTCTGAAAGCTTATCGTTATTGGTTGACAATGAAAATGCCCGAATGGGCACATCTTGATATACCTTTTATTGATTATCAGAGTATTTCGTATTATGCTGCTCCACGTAAAAATGCTCCTAAAAGTATTGACGAAGTGGATCCGGAATTAATAAAAACATTCAACAAACTTGGAATTCCACTTGAAGAACAAATGGCACTTTCAGGTATGGCGGTTGATGCGGTTATGGACAGTGTTTCGGTTAAGACTACTTTTAAAGAAGTTTTGGGTGAAAAAGGAATCATTTTTTGTTCGTTCAGCGATGCTGTTCAACATCATCCTGATTTGGTAAAAAAATATATGGCTTCCGTGGTGCCCTATACCGATAATTTTTTTGCAACGCTGAACAGTGCTGTTTTTAGTGACGGTTCGTTTGTATATATTCCAAAAGGTGTTCGTTGTCCGATGGAACTTTCCACCTATTTTCGTATCAATGCTTCCAATACGGGGCAGTTTGAACGTACACTCATTATTGCCGACGAAGACAGTTATGTTTCGTATCTCGAAGGCTGTACGGCGCCCATGCGTGATGAAAATCAGTTACATGCGGCTATTGTAGAAATTGTAGCAATGAAAAATGCTTCGGTAAAATATTCAACCGTTCAAAACTGGTATCCGGGCGATAAAGATGGCAAAGGTGGGATTTATAACTTCGTGACCAAACGTGGAATTTGCAAGGGTGAAAGCTCAAAAATATCCTGGACTCAGGTCGAAACCGGTTCGGCAATTACCTGGAAATATCCAAGTTGTATATTAAAAGGTGATAATTCTTCTGCGGAGTTTTATTCTGTAGCGGTAACCAATCATCATCAGCAAGCAGATACTGGAACAAAAATGATACACATTGGGAAAAATACAAGTAGTCATATTCTGTCTAAGGGAATTTCTGCCGGATTTAGTCAAAATAGCTATCGTGGTTTGGTAAAAGTGAATCCGGCTGCTGAAAACTCTCGTAACTTTTCGCAATGTGACAGTTTGCTCTTGGGCGATAAATGTGGCGCACATACTTTCCCATACATGGAAGTGAACAACGATACAGCCATCGTGGAACATGAAGCAACCACTTCGAAAATCAATGAAGATCAAATTTTTTATTGTAACCAACGTGGAATTTCCACGGAAGACGCTGTCGGACTGATCGTAAACGGTTATGCCAAAGAAGTATTAAATCAACTTCCAATGGAATTTGCCGTTGAAGCACAGAAATTATTGCAGGTTACATTAGAAGGAAGTGTGGGGTAAAGTTGCCCCCTAACCCCCTAAAGGGGGAATTAAGTTAGTTTTATTTAGCAACAATCTATTTTAGATGTTTTAAAAAAAATATCAACAATAATAAAAAATCCATTCCGAGCTCATTCTTATTCCCCCTTTAGGGGGTTGGGGGGCAGGTTCGGGCTATCATTATGTTACAAATTAGAAACTTACACGCCAGCATTAATGGCAAAGAGATATTAAAAGGATTGGATTTAGTAGTTCGTCCAGGTGAAATACACGCCATTATGGGGCCAAACGGTGGCGGAAAATCAACATTAGCTGCAGTACTTACAGGCAATCAGGCTTTTGAAGTAACACGTGGCGACATTACTTTTTACGGTAAAAATTTATTGGAAATGCTGCCTGAAAATCGCTCCCGAGAAGGTATTTTCCTCAGTTTTCAATATCCTGTAGAAATTCCGGGCGTAAGTATGGTTAATTTTATGCGAGCAGCTGTAAACGAACATCGGAAATATAAAAATATGGAACCAATTTCGGCCACTGATTTTCTGCGGATGATGCGTGAAAAGAAAGAATTGGTTGAAATGGATAATAAATTGGCGAATCGTTCTGTAAACGAGGGATTCTCAGGTGGTGAGAAGAAACGAAACGAAATTTTTCAAATGGCAATGCTTGAACCACGGTTGGCAATTCTGGATGAAACCGATTCAGGATTGGATATTGATGCCTTACGTATTGTTGCAAATGGCGTAAACAAATTGAAATCGCCCGATAACGCAAGCATTGTGATTACCCACTATCAAAGGCTTTTAGATTATATTATTCCAGATTTTGTACATGTTCTTTATGATGGGCGAATTGTAAAATCAGGAACTAAAGAATTAGCTTACGAACTTGAAGAACGTGGTTACGACTGGATTAAAAAAGAAGTAGAGGGAGAGTGATAACTTGCACCCTAACCCCTAAAGGGGGAAACTAAAGTAGCATTTCTTTCAAATTTAACCAACAGTAAGGTTTGAATACAAACTCAAATGTAAAAAAGAAAAATGAATGATAATATAGATAATACTAGTTCTTATACTCCCCCTTCAGGGGGTTGGGGGGCTTCTTCATATATTGACTTATATAACGAACATCACGAAAGCATTAAAAAGCATTCGGCAGATGTATTGAATGCATCTCGTGATGCATCCTTTAAGCTTTTCGAAAAATTACTTTTCCCAACTTCAAAATTGGAAGATTACAAGTATTCCGATCTGAAAGAACCACTCTCGGTTGATTATGGTTTGAATATTAATAGATTACCCATTCCGATAAATCCTTATGACGTTTTTCAATGTGATGTTCCGGGCATTAATTCTTATTTGTTTTTCGTGGTGAACGATGCATTTTATCCGGTAAACGATCCTCGAAACGCAAAGTTACCTGAAGGAGTGATTATTGGGAGCGTTAAGGATATTGCAGAAAAAAATCCCGAATTACTAAAAGATTATTTTGGAAAATTAAGCACAGCCAAACAAGATGGATTAATTGCCTTTAACGGGGCTTTTGCTCAGGATGGGTTTTTTATGTATATTCCTAAGAATGTGGAGCTTAAAAAACCTGTTCAATTAGTAAATATCATGCGATCGGATGTTGATTTAATGTCGGTGAGTCATAACCTGATTATTTTAGAAGAAGGTTCAAAAGCTCAATTGTTGGTTTGTGATCACACAATAGATGGTGTGCGTTTTCTTACAAACCGCGTTACCGAAGTATTTGTGGGAGAAAATGCTTCATACGAGCATTATAAACTTGAAAATACACATACCAAAACTGCCAATTTATCAACTTTACTGATAGACCAGCGTGCTTCTTCAACCGTTCTTGCGAATGTGATTACGCTTCATAACGGAGTAACACGCAATACAATTGAAATAGATTTAGATGGTGAAAACTGTGAAACCTTACTTTGTGGAATGGTCATTGCCGATAAAAATCAGCAGGTTGATAATTTTACGTCAATAATTCACAACAAGCCCAATTGCAACAGTCGTGAATTGTTTAAATATGTACTTGACGATTCATCAAAAGGAGGTTTTACAGGCAAATTGTATGTTGCAAAAGATGCACAAAAAACATCTGCTTTTCAGACCAATCGTAATATTTTGTTGAATAAATCCGCAAAAATGCGAACCAGACCGCAATTAGAAATTTATGCCGACGATGTGAAATGTTCGCATGGTGCAACCATCGGACAATTGGACGAAACGGCTAAATTTTATATGCAATCCCGTGGTATTTCCGAATCGGAAGCAAGGTTGTTGCTTATGTATGCTTTTACCGGTGATGTGATAGAAAATATTCGTATTCCAGCTCTTCAGGACAGAATAAAATTGCTGGTAGAAAAACGCTTGCGTGGTGAAGTTTCAAAATGCGAAGGTTGTGTGATTTGTCAGTAAGAAACAGATTTATTAAGTAAACACCACATTATCTGTTTCTCAAAGATTTGTTTAAGTCTTGATTATTAAATTGAAGTTTGTATATTTGCAAAAGAATTAATATTTTTATACCAATGCTTCATCCATCGGTTCAGGCTGTTTTGCCACAAATAATTATTCTTTTTCAAAAACACAAGATAAAAAATGCTTTTGTTTTTGAATCAGTACTAACTGGAAATTTTAAACCGGATAGTGACGTTGATTTTTTGGTAAATCTTCATGATGGACTTGATCCAGTGGTTGCAGGAGAACATTTATGGAATTTGGAATTTGAATTAAAAGATTTACTAAATCGTGATGTTGATTTATTGACCGAGCGATCTCTAAAGAATCCATATTTCATCAACGAAATAAATGCATCCAAACTATCAATTTATGGACAATCAAAATGAAATTGAAAATCTAATTGAAAAATAAAAAGCGTGACAAAAAGTTACGCTTTTTTAATTCGCTTTTTAAACTATGAATATTCAAGCAGAAATATTGAAACAAAAACTTAGCTTACCATTACCCGGAAAAGCTTCGCATCTGAAAATGTCAACAAAAGCAAGGTTAGAAGAGTTTGAGCGATATAATTTCAATATTCAATCTGCAAAAAAAAGTGCTGTTTTCATTCTTTTTTTTGAAGAAGACTCAAAAACAAAAGTAATTTTTATTCGTCGAAGTAATTATGTGGGTATACACGCCGGTCAAATTGCATTTCCCGGAGGAAGATTTGAAGACAAAGATATTGAACTAAAGAATACAGCTTTACGCGAAGTTCAGGAAGAAATAGGAATTCCACCTAACGAAATTGAACTTTTAGGACGATTGTCTGATATTTATTTGCCTCCAAGTAATTTTAATCTTAGTGTTTTTGTTGGATTTTTAACTCAGAAGCCTGTATATCAACCAGATTCACGCGAGGTGGCTGAAGTGATTGAAGTAGATATGGATAATTTTTATGCAGAAAATGTTATTCAGGAAAAGGAATTTTTTGTTCCATCGAATAATTATTCAGTCGTTGCTCCTTATTATAATGTTAAGAATGCTGAAATATGGGGCGCAAGTGCTATGGTAATGACAGAATTAATGGACGTAATACAATCAGAATCAAGAGCATAGAACCAAGATTCAAAATAGAATAAAAACAAATCAATCAACTTTAATGGAAAAGATCCGTCTCAATAAATTTATAAGTGACAGTGGCGTATGTTCGCGTCGGGAAGCCGACAAATATATCGAGCAAGGTCATGTTTTTGTAAACGGACGTAGAGCGGGCATCGGTGATTTGGTTTCGGCGCGTGATAAAGTGCTTTTGAACGGAAATTTAATTGAAGCGAAAGAAGGAACTGATTTTGTCTTTCTTGCTTTCAACAAACCACTTGGCATAATCAGTACAACGGAAATTGGTGTGAAAGACAGCATTATAGATTATATCGGTTACCACGAACGTATTTTCCCAATTGGCAGGCTTGATAAAGATTCTCAGGGACTGATTTTTATGACCAACAATGGCGATATAGTCAATAAAATTCTCCGTGCTGGAAATAAGCATGAAAAAGAATATCTGGTCACTGTAAACAAAGCTATTACCGATGAATTTCTTTTGAAAATGGGAAATGGAGTTCCGATTCTGGGCGAAATGACTAAGAAATGTAAAGTGATTAAAGAATCAGTGTATAGTTTTCGTATCATTTTGATTCAGGGTATGAATCGACAAATTCGTCGCATGTGCGAATATTTTGATTACGAAGTTGTCAAACTGGAACGTATCCGGATTATGAATATCAGTCTTAAAGGTTTGCCGTTAGGTGAATGGCGACAATTGCAATCGGAAGAAATGAATCAGATTTTGACGATGATAGAGAATTCAAAATCAGAGACTCCCAAACCACGTTCGGCTGAACTCACGTCGAAGCCTAAAGGGGATTTAAAGAGTGGAACAACTCAAAAGATTGAACACGGAACACGGAACACTGAACGCAAAACCCAGAACGTGAAACCGAATCGTACCTCCAATCCGAATCCTAAATCACGAGATTTACGAACAAATTCAAGTAGTTCCAGTGTGAAAAAAGGTGGTGTAGCTAAAAAAGTGAAACCAACATCCGGGAGTTTTAGAAACCGGAAGTCGGGGAAAAGATAAAGCTAATTTTGACAATAATTATTCAACTCTAATCCGTTGATCTTTAAAATAGTGAACAAGTTGAATATAGTTGTCAATATTCAGTTTCTTGAACACTTTTCGTCTTAAAAGTATTGCTGCATTAATGCTGATTTCTGTTTTTTCTGCAATTTCTTTTAAATCAATTCCCTGATTTAGCATGGTTGCAAATTTTAACTCAGTGCTTGTAAGCATTGGTTTGCTGGTTTTCATTTCCTGAAGTGAATTAAAGGCTAATTGTTCTGCAAATTCAGGATTCATATACCGCCCTTTTTTATATACCGTACGGATTGAATTTATCAGTTCACTTACAGTAATATCCTTATTTATATAACCTGATGCACCTGCTTT
>JBBRTR010000040.1:0-22371 GCA_038244215.1 Bacteroidales bacterium | reverse complement strand
AGCCAGTTTTGCCGCAGTTTCTGAGTTTTCAAAATTGACCAAAAGTGTGGTGTCTGTACAAATATTAGAATCCATTGCCGCTATTATGGCTTCAGTGACATTCTTGTTTATCCCAAAATCATCCGCATTCAGTATTAATCTTTGCATTATTCTAAATTTTAAATGGAAACTACTTCACTTATTTTCTTTTTCTGTCCCAATAAATACCGTCTTTTATCTTTTTTGCAGGATTCCCTGCATAGATTGAATTTCCATCAACAACTCCCGTAACAATTCCGCTGGTTGCAATGACTGCGCCGTCATGAATTACAGAGCCTTTCAGAACTTTTGCATCAGCTCCAAGCCAGACATGACTTCCAATTATTACCGGTTTTGCCTGATTTATTCGCGTTTCAGAATCTTGCATAAAAATTGAATGACTGTCACCACTTCTTATTTCAATTCGGTGCGAAAACATGCAATCATTTCCGATTCTAATTGATTCTCCTTCGGTTGCAGCAATATGTCCACCCTCAACTGATGTTGTATTTCCGATAAAAATTTCACTTCCATCATCTTCTAACCAAAGTTCAAGATTTTTTAGCGTACAATTACTCTCAATAAAAATTTTGCAATTTGTTCCTTTTATGTTTAACTTACAATTAATTAGTCTGTTTTTGGGTGAAATTAAGATTGAATTATTTGTGCCCAAAATTTGAATCGAGGTTTTTTTTAATAAAGATCCGGCGTAGATAATTTGATTGTTTTTTCTCCCTTTTGTCCTGAAAATAGTTGCAAAGCTATAGCAGCCGGTTACAAAATTGAACAGAAACTTTGACGTTTTTATTGTCAGTATAATCTTATCTTTCAATCTGTTGATCATAGTCAGAATTTTAATTTCAAGATTATTTATATTCACTGTATATTTTATTTCCTAATCCGGCAATTCCGCCAAGGCCTTCTGAAAGTTTAAGAATTCCCCAATATTTTTTTCTAATCGGAAGTAATATTAAAATACTGGCAAAGAAGCCAAGAAATATATAAATAAAGCTGATAATTGTCTTCTTTACAAGTTTGAAATATTCTTTTTCTACTTTCAGAATATACGTGAAAGTGCCTGCCACTCTGTAATTTCGTTTGATCAACCAGTCAAGTTTTGCCCTATTATCAGGTATGTTTTCATAAGCAATTGCTTTAGCTGCCCAAAATATTTGCGCATCCTTTTTCAGCAATTGAATTCCGAAAAACGAATCTTCCGAACCTGTTTTATTAAACCGCATATCAAACCAAATCCCGAATTTTTGTATGGACGTTCTTCGCATGATCAGATTCCCGGAAGAAAGGGTGTGTAATTTGTAATTTTCGGGATGATTTTCACGCGAAAACCAACAGGATATAAAACTCGAAGTTTCTTTTGGAATATCGGCAAATACAGGGCCTCTGGCCAAGTCAGCATTGTTATTTATTATAGTAATAACCAGTTCATTCAGCCATTCTGTACTCACATATTCATCGTCGTCGATAAAAACAATAAAATCCGGATTAAATTCAAAAGCCTTTCTCAACATTTCATTTCGAACGTTCGAGAGACCTTTTTCTGTGAAATTGTGATAAATCAAATTTGTGATATTCTTATTTTCAAACAAAAAACTTGATACAGTATTTTCTGCTGATTTTTCAATATCGTTATCCACCACAATAATCTGAATGTCTCCAATAATCGACTTGTCAATTGTGCAATTTTTTATGCTAAGAAGTAGTTTCTTCAGCATTTCGGGTCTTTTATAAGTTGGAATGGCGATAACTATTTTGTTCATTTTTCTGCGTTTTTTGAATTCAAATCCTTTTTGTTCAACTCTTTACAACAGAGCAAATTTCATCTCTAAATCTTATTGTAACATTCTTTGAGTCATAATTTTCCTCCGCCATTGCAATGGCATTTTTTGCAAATTTTTGCCGTAATTCTTTGTTTTCAATCATTTCTTTCATCCCATCTGAGACAGCTTTCATGCTATTTTCATTTATAATTTTTGCCCAGTCATATTTTCTTGCATTTTTCACAATGGCAGTTTCTTCGGGTGCAAAAATGATAATCGGAGTTCCGGTCACCATAAATTCAGGAGCTTTGGTTGGCATCGAGAGCTTTATATATTTAATAGCTGTCGGAGCAAAATCATAAGGCAAAATCAGAAAATCAGATTCAGAAAATACTTTGGGCAAATCGTTGTACGGAACAAATGAATTGTGAGCAACACAGGCATAATTTTTAATCCAACCTGGAGTTTCAGGCGTCTGTAAAATAAATTTTACCGAAATATTTAATTCCTCATTTATGCTCTGAATCGCTTTTGCAATGAGTTCCAATGATGTTTCAATTCCAAGACCAATTCTACCAGCATATAAAATGGTAGGATTTTCTTTTAATTCATATTCTTTTCGTTGATATTTTTTCCAAAAATTCAGATCTATTGTATTGTGAAATGGAATAAAATCTTTTTTATATCTCGATTTATACTCAATGGTCATTTCCTCACTGATACTCATTAAAAGAGTCGCTTTATCCAATAATTGCCTGAATTCTTTGTCAATTCTTCGGTTCCAGTAATTTTTAAAAATTCCTGTGGAACTGATCATGGAAGGCCAGTCGTCCATCATGTGAAAAATCACCGGTTTTTTCAGATAAGCTTCAATCGCCAAACACAACAGAATTCCATTTCTGGAAGCCGTTTGATCATAAATGACGTCGGGATTATATTCATCCAACCACTTGCAAAATTCGTCGGATATTTTGGTTTTGTTAATCAATTGATAAATACCAAAATATTCAATCAACGGATAAAAAACTTTCATAATAACAGAAATTCTGAACTTTGATTTTTTTATAGTCAGGTTTTGAATTTTCTTTTCATTAAATTTCAAAACTCCTGACGTATATTTCCGTTGAAAATAATTAAACGGAAAAGCCCATTTATGCTCTTTATATCCAAGCTGATAGTATGTATTACAAACGGTTGTATCAATATTATCCAACAGTAAATAACCAGAACAAGCCACAGCCAGTTTATCTCGATCCCAACCTTTGAAAAGGTTTGACAAAGTAATTCCACCGCCGGTGTCATTATTGAATGGTTGACCGATAATCAGCACTTTAGGTAATTCCATAAAAACAGCAATTAAAATAATAAATCAACGTGAAAATATTCTTACAAGCTCTTCGTCTGACGTTTCACGGATTGTATTTGAAAAACAAATCCCAATTGAAACCCAAAGTAATAAATAATGTAACGAAAAAGAAGTGACATTTGCCGGATACAATTCCATTACCCAGAGTAGAATCCAGATTGCGGCAGCCTTTGATAATATGTTTTTTGAATAGAAAAGTCCTTTAATAGCTGCCGGAATTGTTATCATAAGTATCAAAACCAAACTGATTAACCCTCCTTTTAAAATAATATTCAGATAATCTGTTTCAATCGTGCTTCTGTAATCGGTTTTGACTCCTAAATCGATGTCGGGACAATAATACTTGCCGTTCATACCTTTTCCAATTATCCAATCTACAAAAGTCAGATCCTTATAAAAATACAGTTCAACTCCCGTTCGGGTATCTTCTGTTCCTCTATCGGATAATAGACTGAACATTTTTGGTGTGTTTTTATCAAATGCATTTCCACCAAAAGTCATAAATAGAAAAATAAGGAGAAAAGGTATCAATGCTATCAAGAAATGCTTTTTTTGATAATAAAGATACAGTATATACGAAATTACCAATGGACCTAGAGACATTATGATCAATGCTCTACGAGCCCTATATATTGCAAACAAAATACTGACAATTATCACTACAAATGCAATAGTTCTGACTTTCTTTTTCTGATATATTAATGTTAATAAAATAATTCCACTTGGCACACTTAATATCTTTACAAAAGATTCATAGGTGAATTTAGAATTGTTATTTTCATAATCAAGATTCGTAATATTGCCTATAAAAGCCACATCATATATCAGAAATATAATACCTAAAGCAAGTATAACTAAAACAATTTTTTTATAATAAAGAAGGTTTTTGGGAAACAACAATATCAATGGAGCGAAATACAATAATAAACCAAATTGTGCATCAAACAATAGCACTTTAATCGCATTATAATCAAAATTAAAACCATGCATAATAACCGTCATTTGCCAAAAAATATAAATTGCAAAAACGGTTCTCAGATAATCATTAGTAAATTTCCATGATATAAGTTTAAATGTCGCAGGTATAAACAAAACCATTCCGACAAGTTGAAAAAACTGACAAAAAATATAATTTACTGTGGTAGTAGTTGAAAGCGCAAAGAATGCTGAATAGATGGTAAACCCAATCCAAAATTTAGTAAGATCCTTGCTGGTTTTGATCTTATAATTTGATTCTAATATGGTTTCCAGATTTTCTGCCATTTTTTTCTGTAATTTATTTCTCTTTGATTATTTCTAAAAATTTCTCAACATCAAAAAAGTTTTTTTCAACTTCGTGAAGAACAGCATCCTCTTTATCCCACCATTTACTGGCAAGAAGTGATTCAATTATTTCCGGCGAAAATCTGTATTTGAGAATCTGAATAGGACTTCCAACTGCAACCGCATAAGGCGGAATGTCTTTACTTACCACCGCGCCGGCACCTATAACCGCTCCATCTCCAATCGTTATACCGTCTAAAATTGTAACATTCCAGCCGATAAAAACGTCATTACCAATCGTTATTTGTCTTCTTTCGTCCCATTTGTCTTCTTTGCTGTAAGTAAATCCGGCTTGTTTCATTGTTGAAAAAAATGCTGGTGATGTTGAGATTCCATCAATCGGATGCAGTCCCCAACCACAGGACAAATTCGGACCAATCGAACAAAATTTTCCAATAGTTGTGTTCGAAATTTTGGCATTATATCCGATGTAAGAGCCTTTTCCAAGCGTTACATGAGTGAGTGAATGATTTCGGTAAATTTTGGTTTGTTTGTCAATATTGCAGTGAGATATGCTGCTGGTCAGTTCATTCCAGAAAACTTCATCCGATTTTATTGCAGTTTTCAGCAGACCGAATAAATTATAACACAAGTTCCGTATATACTTCAAGAGTTTCATTCGTTCCAGATTTTCGTTGCCGTATTATTTAATATTTTCTTGGTTTGAATTGAAAATATAATTCCCATTACGGTGAAAAGCATGGTGCTTGTAATGGTTATCCCGATTAATCCGAAATTCCGCCCCAGAAAAATCGCCAATGGAATATTGACTAAACTGCTGAAAATAACAAGATATAATTGCAATTTGACTTTCCCTATTCCATTCAGAAAATAAACATGAATTGTTTGCCAAATGGATACAATTACATAACTTGCCATGGCAATGGATAGTGCAAACGGTACCTGAACTTTATCACCAAGCCACAATTTGAAAATAATTGGTGAAGCAAATAGCAATAAAACAGAAAATACGATTAATCCCATCCAGATTTTTTCAAGAGTCTTTATTGTGTTTTTAATCCATTCAAAATCTTTTCGGGCATAAGCATCTGTAAATGCACTCCAAAGTGGTGCAGCAATAATATTAAAGCCCATTGTAATCATTGAAAAAAGTTTGAAAGCAACATTATATGTTGTAACATCCTTTGATCCAAATAAATGTATAATTATAAAATTGTCAGTGTTGAATAAAACTAATGCAGCAATTTGAATTATGAAAAACTTTATTCCTAAAGTCATTAAATCTCGGGCATACTTAAATTTTACAAATTTGAATGATGGCGCAAACTTTTTATAACTTCTGTTGTAAAACCACAAACTTGAGACAACAAGAACTAAAACAGGTGTTAAGCTCAATACAGTTCCCAAATAAATCAAACTTCCTGAAGTCGTTTTGGTCAATATGAATATCATCAAAAGAGAAAACATGCTTCCCAGCAATTCAATAAATGAACCTTTTGCCGGTTGTTGATTGGCTGCCAGAACCGTATTTATCAATTGAAAAATAAATCTCAAACAAAAGAATACAAATACAATGAGTGCTAAAATGCTTAGTTCAGCAGCCATTTCAGGAGAAGTATTCAGAATTGTAGTCCAATTTAGAAATGGATTTACTGCAAAAAAAACGAATAATAATACTGCAATAATAATACTTAAAATCGCATAAGTTGTGCTTACATAAATGCGTGCAAGTTCTTCTTTACCTTCTGCCAATGCTTCCGCAAATTTATTTCGAAGTCCGTATCCAAAACCGATATCAAAAAAACTCAACCACACCACAATAGAACTCAAAGTAAGCCAAACTCCGTAGCGTGAGGGGTTTATGTAATTAATAGTTAAAGGAACCAAAATCAGACTAATCGCCATGCTGACACCCTTTATCACAAATGAAGCTATTATGTTCTTCTTTGCTAAAAGACTTCTGGGATGACCTTTTACAAAAAAGTCATTAATATATTGCTGTATTTTCTGAAGCGATAAGTTACGATATGTCATTACGCTGAAACGCTAATTAAAATTATTTTTTGTCGGCTTGGTAGCCATAACCATACCCGTAATGTTTTCCGGGAGCATAGCTGTAGCCTATTTTACGTTTGTCAATATTATTCAATATGAAATACAAATTCTTAAGTTTCTTATGTTTATAAAGAAGTGTCGCATCCTCGATGGCTCTCTTTGGTGTGTAATTTGCCCGAACCACATACAAGTTTACGTCGGCAATTCGATTTAATGAGAAACTGTCGGAAACTGCACCAATTGGCGCTGTATCAATGACTATATAATCATATTCCTTTCGAAGTTCAAAAATAAGATTGTCTAAGCTTTGTTTTGCCAATAATTCATTCGGGTTAGGTGGGACAGGACCGGCCATAATTACCGAAAGGTTAGGATGAATACTAGTTGGAAGAATCAACTGTTCTTTTGTAATCTGACCAGTCAAAAATGAAGTCATTCCGATTTTATTATCCATTCCGAGATATTCTGCCAGTTTAGGCTTGCGAATATCCAAACCAATGATTATCACTTTTTTATCAAGCAATGCCAAACTGATTGCAAGATTTATGGTTACGAAAGTTTTACCTTCACCTCCCATACTTGAAACAATATTGATTACTTTCTTGTCCGGGCTATCCAATACAAACAATAAGTTGGTTCTCAAAAGTCGTACTAACTCTGTGAAACTATCCGTATTATGAGGTTTTATTATAATATTCCCCAGCTCGTCAGATTTTGGGATTTCACCAAGAACAGGAACATTAGATAGCTCTTCCAATTCTTCTTTACTTTCAACCTGATAACGCAACAAATCGCGAATCTTTATTCCCGCAATAGGAACTAGAAATGCAACAATGAGTGCAAGAAGTAGAATCATATTTCTTTTTGGAGAAACAGGTTCACCGCTACTTCTGATATCATCAATTAGTTTGGACATAGGTTCAACCAATGAAAGATTCAGGTACTTTTCTTCCTTTTTCTGAAGCAGAAATAAAAACAACGCTTCTTTCACGCCTTGTTGGCGTTTGATTTCGGTATATTGCCTTTCCTGACGTGGGATAGCACGAATTTTAGCAGCATTTTCATTATTTTTTGAACCAAGATCTCTTCTTGCAATCTGAAGATTGGTCTTTTCGTTCTGAACACTTGATGCCACGGTGCTAAACATGGATTCAATCTGATTCGTCAGATCAATCATGGCCTGATTGCTACTTGAAGCAATGCGGGAAAAGCGATTTCTTTGCAAAACCAGTTTGTTATAATTGTTAATCAATTCGTTCAATCCTTCGCTCTTAATGCTTGAGCTGGAAGGAATTAATTGATTTCGATTTTCCTTTCTCTGAATAAAGTCATATAAATCTGTAACAATTCCCATTTGAGTTTCAATATCAAGTCGTTTTTGATTATAATCTCCGGTTTGTTGAACAAACATGTCCGACTGTGATTTTATGTCTGTTATTCCCTGCGTCTGTTTATAATTTTCAACCTGAGATTCCACATCCCCAAGTTCATTGGTCAGTAACTTAAGTCTGTCATCAATTACCTGAGCAGTTTTGTTTGCAAGTTTAGTCTGATCATCAAGATCAACACGATTATATACTTCCAACATTTTATCCAAAAAATCTTTTCCTAGTTTTACATTTGATGTTTTGAAAGTTATGTTTACAACAGAAGTAGTTTTAGAAGTCAAATCCAATTTCAATTGGCTTAAAATCTGATCTGAAACTGTTACAGGGCTTTGCAATACTACATCAATGAGTATATCTACAGCCGATCTTAATTTTCCACGGGTTAACAGGATTTTTCCAAACGGTAATGTCACACTCTTATCAGATATTGAGGCTTTTACCAGGTATTTCTTTTTGTTGAATATACCCGAAAACTCATATAATCCATAGGGATGAACCAGAATTCTAAATTCAACACCTTTAAACAGTTTATCAAGCATTTCTTCTGGCAAAGTCACCAAAACCGGACATTGATCTGCATAAAGAACCCGACTCTGATAATTTCCAAAACCAGGAAATAAATTGTCAAGCTGAATATCCTGAACAAACGGAACGGTAGATATTAAGGTATAATTTGCATAAATCCCAAGTTCACGAACTGCCTGTTCAACAATTTTTCCTTTGTTGAGTATCTCTAACTCATTGTCTACATTATTTTTTTGAGTAAAAAGACCTAATTCTTTAAAAGCATTAAGCTCAGCAGTTCCACCACCTTTCTGATCATCTTTCAGCAAAATTGATGTTGAAACTTCGTAAGCGGGCAGTGTGAAAGTAAGATAATATATTGCCAAAGAAATAAAAAACACAAACGATACAACAAACCATTTCCAATACGAAAGATATTTAATGAGCAATTTTTGTAAATCAAATTGCTTCACATCTTTTTCTTCTTCAAATTCCGAAAATCTATTCATAAACAATTTAATTAATTTAAAATTTATAACGAGTTCTTTATGTTTTAATGAAAATAAAATTAATGGATGTTGTGTAGATAAGTTGCACTAATCAATACTTCCAACAGCAACATTACAAATTAAAAAAACACTTGTCCGATTAAGAGTGGTAAACAATGAAGCGGTGAACGATTTGATATTAAACGAGATACAATCTATTTCTTTAACACGGTAATTATTAAGCTCGCCAATGAGAATAAAACAGATAGAGCTGAGATTCCAAATGATTCTGCCGAACCGAAATTTGAAGATCGTGATCTGGAGTTATTGGGTTCAATATAAACCACATCATTTTGTTCCAGATAATAGGCAGGTGAATAAATCACGTTTTTATCATTAAGATTTAGAATATAGTAGCTTTTTGAACCATCCGCTTTTTCCCGTAAAACTTTCACATTGTCTCGACGACCGTAAATCGTCATATCGCCGGCCAAAGCCAACCCTTCGAATATAGTCAATCTGTCGTTTTCAGTCGGATATTTACCCGGTCGTGAAACTTCGCCTAATATATTTACCGTATAATTAATAATTCGAATTGTAATAATTGGAATTTCCTTGCTAAAAGCCGGTGCCAATTCTTTTTTCAGAAATTCTTCCAGTTGTTGACGTGTTAAGCCGGCAACTTTTATTTTGCCAAAAACAGGAAAAGTTATATTGCCATTATTATCAACAAGATAACTCTGTAAGCTTGGTTGAGATACAAGTGAAGTTGAAATACCAGGATCTGAAACTTCAGGAACAATCAAGTTATACATTTTGGAAGCTTCAGGTTCGGAACTCACCACTGTAATACTCAATAAATCTTTTGGTTTAATCTGAGCATCATAATTGAATATGGGTCTCTCCTGAGTTTTAACACGAGTTGGAGTTGTTTTTTCATTTTGAAAATATGCTATATCTTTGACCTGTCGGCAGGAACTTATTAAGAGAATAGGCAGAATCAGAAAAGAAATAAAAGCTATTTTTTTGTAAAGCATATTGAGATTTTTAGAAAGATTTAAATAACTCACACAAATGATTAAAAGTGATTGCAAAAATAATGATTAATAAGTAATATTGATTGTTACTTAGGGTTAAAACAAGGAATGTGTCAAAAAAGTTTTTAAATTAATCCAATATTGTCCAACAATAAATTAATATTTATCTTGAAGGCTTCAATTTTATCTTGTACGTGTTATTATAATGTTGTATATCTGTATGATAAATAACTTAGGAGAGAAAAAACAAAAATATCAATAGAAAAAAACAATAACTTTATCGATAAATCATGACGGAATTTATATAAAATTATTTTCTACAGATAAGCTTGTAAACCAATAAGTTTCTTATTTTCTTGCTTTTTCCAAAACCAGTTGTTAATCTGATAAGTTACGTACGCACTTCCAGCTCCAAGAACAGCTCCAGCAAGCACATCACTCGGGTAATGCATTCCCAGATTCATCCGTGAATAACCCACTGAGCAGGCCCAAACATAAGTGGGAACAATCACATACCATTTGGGATATTTCAGACTCAACGAAGTGGCAGTTGCAAAGGCCAGAGAGGTGTGACCAGAAGGGAAAGAAAGAGAAGTTTCTGTGCTATACGGGATTATTTCGTTTGGGTAAGTTACGTAGGGTCGAGGACGATGAACAATCTTCTTCAAGCCATAAGTCAAAACACCATCCACGCCAATACTGACTCCAACATAAAGAGCACTTTTCAACAAATCATCATCTTGTTCAATCAATGCCACAACGCCCATAATAACGGGAACGCCAATAGCAACTCCGGTTGTTGTATTTGAAATAAACCGAGAGAATCCAATTGTGCCAGTATTACTATTTATACTCTTTAATACCTCAAAATCTGCATTTTGCGCAGGAACAGAAACGCTAAAAATAGAAAAAGTACTCAAAAGCAGAATAATTGTCGTAAATTTGCACATCTTTTTTTTGAGCAAAGATAAATAAAAAATACAGATAGGTTTCTTTCATGATAAAAATTGCAATTCTAGGTCCTGAATCAACTGGGAAATCAACTCTGGCAAAAGCTCTTGCTGAATATTTTGGTGCACCATGGGTTCCTGAATATGCTCGTGAATATGTTGAAAAACTAACGATTCCCTATACTTTTGAAGATGTTTGTAAAATAGCACACAAGCAAATTGAACAGGAAGAATATTACGTAAAATCAGAAAATTCAAAAGCTGATTTTGTTTTTTTTGATACCGATTTGATTCTTACAAAAGTTTGGTTTCAATATAAATACAACAAAGTTCC
Source organism: Bacteroidales bacterium (assembly GCA_038244215.1). Lineage (GTDB taxonomy): Bacteria > Bacteroidota > Bacteroidia > Bacteroidales > Paludibacteraceae > Paludibacter. The sequence goes on along the minus strand of JBBRTR010000040.1, from coordinate 11,169 downwards.
TGATTTTCTGACAAATGAACTTGTAACCAGTTATTTTGATTTTTACTTGCTTTGTGCACCCGATTTGCCTTGGGAAGCCGATTCGGTTCGTGAACATGGTTCGGATCGGGATTTTTTCTTCGATTGGTATAAAACCGAAATTGAACAAACAGGAAAACCTTATGTTATTGTAAATGGAATTGGTAATCAGCGCATTCAAAGTGCAATCGATTCAATCAAAGCATTGAAATAATACGAATCAGGCAATTGTACTAACGTTATGCGAAGCTTGATTTAAATATTTTCCAACCTATGAACAAAGAATTATTAGAAACGATTAAGAAACTCTCACAAGTAGATAATTTTAAAAATATTTGCGACGAACACGGTCAGAATGATGCTATGCCATCGACTGACACTTTAGAGGAAATCGTACAATTAAGCCGATCAATATTATTCCCCGGATATTTTGGAGATTCTGCCGTTAATACTCGGACTATGTTATATCATATCGGTGTAAATGTTGATCGTATGCATCTTTTACTGGCTCAACAAATCAGAGCCGGAATGTGCTTTAATGCTCGTGCCGAATCGCAGGAATGCAGTGATTTTGATAAACTTTCAACTGAAAAGGCAACAGCTTTTATGACACAACTTCCTGAGATTCGGGAGAAATTACATACAGATGTTGTTGCTGCCTATAACGGAGATCCTGCTGCTAAAAGTTATGGTGAAGTGATTTTTTGTTATCCAAGTATTCGAGCAATAAGTAATTATCGGATTGCCAATACTTTATTGCATCTCGGAGTACCATTAATTCCCAGAATAATTGCAGAAATGGCACATTCCGAAACGGGTATTGACATTCATCCCGGTGCAACTATCGGTTCATATTTTACAATTGATCACGGAACAGGCGTTGTTATTGGCGAAACGGCAATTATTGGAAATAATGTGAAAATGTATCAGGGTGTTACTCTTGGTGCTAAAAGTTTCCCATTGGATGAAAGCGGTAACCCGATTAAAGGTATCATTCGTCATCCACATATTGGAAATAATGTGATCATTTATTCCAATTCCACTATTTTGGGGAATATTCTTGTCGGCGACGGAGCAGTTATCGGTGGAAATCTTTGGGTGGATGCTGATGTTCCTGCAGGTGCAAAACTATCGCAAAGAAAATGATTTGTCGATAGTCGGCAGTAAACAGTAAACAGTAAGCGGTAAACAGTAAGCGGTAAACAGTAAACAAATAAACACTGAACACGAAACACTGAACACTGAACACGAAACACAAAACGCAAAACATAAAACGCAAAACAAATAAATAAAACAATATGGAATTTGAAATGATAGCCAAGACCTTTCGGGGATTGGAAGAAGTATTGGCTACCGAACTGGTAAATCTTGGCGCCAACAATGTGCAACTCCAGCGGAGAGCCGTGAGTTTTACAGGTGATAAAGCCATGATGTACAAAGCAAATCTTTGTTGCCGTACAGCTTCACGGATTTTAAAACCGATTCTCACTTTTGATGCAGCAAATCCTGATGAAGTGTATGAACAGGTAAAAAAAATCAACTGGATTGATTATATGGCTGTTGATAGTACTTTTGCCATTGATTCAACCATTTTTTCAGAAGAATTCCGGCACACGAAGTTTGTAGCTTACCGGGTTAAAGATGCCATTGCCGATTGGTTTATGGAAAAATTTGAACGTCGCCCTTCCGTTCGGTTAGACGGACCACAAATCATGATTAACATACATATTTCTGAAAAGAAATGTACACTTTCGTTGGATAGCTCAGGCGATTCGTTACATAAACGCGGTTACCGTGTGGCTCAAACCGAAGCTCCACTCAATGAAGCCTTAGCTGCCGGTATGTTGCTTTTGGCTGATTGGAAAGGACAAAGCAATTTTCTGGATCCGATGTGTGGCTCTGGAACTTTGCTAATTGAAGCCGCCCTGATTGCATTAAACATTCCACCGGGAATTTATCGTTCGTCTTTCGCTTTCGAAAAATGGAACGATTTTGATGAAGAACTTTTTGATGCTTTGTACAATGACGATTCGTACGAACGTCCGTTTAATTTCAAAATTTATGGTTCGGATAATTCACCACGCGCCATAAAAATTGCTGAACAGAACGTAAAAAGCACCGGATTAAGCAAATATATCGAATTACAGGTTATGCCTGTTCAAAAGCTTGAAGCACCGGCTGAAAACTGCTTGATTGTCACTAATCCGCCTTATGGCGAACGAATCACTTCCGACGACATTTACGGACTTTATGCATCATTGGGAACTACTGTGAAACACAAATTTGCAGGAAGTACGGCTTGGGTAATCAGTTCGCACGAAGAATGTCTGGATAAAATTGGTCTGAAACCAACTGAACGTATTCGATTGCTGAACGGCGCTTTGGATTGTTGGTACTGCCGATATGATATTTTTGCAGGAAAACGAAATGATTTTGTTGCGAAAAAATACAACAATACAACCGACTAAACTTCTGATTACAAGTCAATTTAAAAATACGAAACGTAAAATGCAAATTTAAATAATCGATTCGTTTGTCAGTTTGAAAAAATTCCTTACTTTTGCACCGCAATTGCCCAGATGGCGGAATTGGTAGACGCGCTGGTCTCAAACACCAGTGGATTCACTTCCATGCCGGTTCGATCCCGGCTCTGGGTACTTAAAACCCTCATAATCTATTGATTATGAGGGTTTTTTCTTTGGATTTTGAAACACTACTGAAACAAAATCAGAACGGATACCCAATGGCAATATTCAAAACCAGATTCTGAGTTCTCCAGGCTGGATCGGCAAAGTTGATCTGATTTATCACCCATCGTTGATTGTTTGGTAACCACGGTTCACGTAAAGGCATGGCGAGATCGAACCGCAATACAAAGAAGGACACATCCACACGTAATCCAATTCCGGCTCCAACGGCTAATTCATTCATAAAAGAGGAAAATTGAAAAGGCGTTCCGACGCTTGTTGGATTGGATTTTTGCAACCAGACATTTCCGGCATCTGCAAACAAAGCGCCTTTAAAAAATTTATATATACCGAAGCGGTATTCGGCATTCATTTCCACTTTTATATCACCACCCAGTTGTAAAAGACTATTCCCATTGGTATTTTGAAGGTATGTTCCCGGGCCGAGCGAATTTATCTGAAAAGCCCGTATACTGTTCGGTCCGCCACTAAAAAACTGTTTGGAGTAGGGCAGGGTAGAGGAGTTTCCGTACGAATCGGCCACACCGGCCAATAGACGCACTGCAACTTTGTTTTTATCTTCAAAATTATAATAAGCACGTCCTTCCACACTCATTTTAGCATACTGCGAATAAACAGAACCAAGTACTTTGGATGGATTATCGGCAGAAATTTTTTCTCCACCAATTATATTTGCCAAAGAAAAAAGATTTCCTGCCGTTTCGGCTCTCACCTGAAAATAGTATTGTAATTTCTTGTTTGGAATTACCTGTTCGTTATAAGTAATTGCATAACTGGCTCCGGCAATAAATTGTTCCTCATAACTTTTTTTCAAAAAAGGATTTGAATTCAACAAGGCAATAAAAGTGTCCGATTGATTTCGAATGGTTGTATAACTTATATCGACCGGATTAAATTCCTGATCCTGTCTGATATCATCTTTCCATTTATAACCGTATTTAAACTGAAAAGTATTCATGTCGAAGTAATTCACTCTTTTCATATAATTATAGGAAAGAAGAAATCGAGTTTTAGGAATATATAGACTATTTGATTTGATTGTAACGGGTGACAGAATACGCGGGAAAGTCAGTTCTGCCTGAGGATTCCATGAATAGGAATAAAGATCATTATTTTTGCCGATTTGTGCTTCGAACGATCCGGCCATAGATAGATTCAGCAATTCGGCTCCTTTAAATGTATTTCGATCCAATACACTGACATTCATTCTCGGACCACTGTAATCATTGGATTTGGTGACCATATCAATTTCTGCCTGAAAAGTATAAATTGGCACAGGAGTCATTAAAATAGTTACGTCCAGATAACCTGTTGCGGTAGTATCGCTATCAGCAAATCGGACGAGAACAAATTTGAAAGTTCCCATCGACATCAGACGATTCAACGTTATATTATGATTTTCACGGGTATAAATATCGTTTTTCTTTAAATAAACCGAACGAAGAATTACTTTTGGTTTGATTCTTATCCATGCTTCTCTTCCAACAAATACATTATCATTATAGACAAAAGAATTTTTGATACTGTCTGTAGCACCTTCTCTCAGCGAGTAATTCTGATTGATAGTTACTTTGTTGATACGATAAACGGTCAGAGCATTTTTAGGAATACTGTCTTTTAAAGATAATTTAAACGAAATGCTATGATTGACAACCGAAGTGTCGGCTTTAAAGAGCAAATAATCGGGATTAAAATAGAAATAACCTTTGTCTTTTAATGAGGCATCAATCCGAATCCGTTCCTTTTTCAAAACATCGAGATTATAATTTTCACCCGGTTTGATAAATGATTTGTCTTTTCCCGACAAAATAGCAGAATTCAAACTATCATCCGAAATAGCATACGTAAAGTCTTTGACCGTATATGGTTTATGAACAAAACTTGTGTAAATAACGCTGGTGGTATGTTTTTTCTCCACAATTTTGAAAGAAGTAGCACTGTTGAAAATGCCAATATTAAAAAGTTTTGCATCAATAACTGCCGCAGTTGCCTGAGGTTTCACCTGACTCATCAAAACCGGTGCATCGCCTTGTTTCTTTATCCATTTGCCAAATTTTGTTTTTGGATTTTTGCCAGGCATCATGTACAATATCAATTGGGGACGCATACCAAAATAACTTTTGTTCGGTTCAGGACGAAGTGCTCCCGCTGCTATGGATTTAATCTTTCCTTTATCGACCCGTTCGGTTGTTTCCAACTTTATTTCAGCACCGGTATAAAGCTTTTCGTTTTTTGGTAAATAAGAAAGACCTGAGCAAGAGGAAAGGATGAAAATAAACAAAAAAACCCCTAACCACAAAGAACCCCTAGCCCCTAAAGGGGAATTGAAGTTAGTTTTGTTTTGTATGTAAGATTTAAATTTCATTTTTCCTTTATATGTGTTGATGGGTCTTTCTTTATTCCCCTTTAGGGGTTAGGGGTTCTTTAGGGGTCATTTTTTTCTTTCTTTTTACCCAGCGATTAAAATCCTTTACATATACAACTCCTGCACCTGTTTCCACTAATTGCCCTTCAATGGCACCTTCGTATTGATTATGGCGAAATGCTTTAAGGCGGTAACTGCCATCCTTTGTCAGTTTGTATTCCACGGTCACATCACTGGCAATATCACTCACCGAATTTTGTTTGGCGGCAGCACCTTCCACATCCACTTTCCCACCCACTTGAACCGACAAACGCTCGTCGAAAAGTTGTTTCTTCACGCCAATTTCCACCTGTGTTCGTCCTTGTGCCTGACCAGATTGATAATCGTTGTAGGATTGAATGTCGAAGTTCATTTCCACACCCGGCAATACTTTTGAACTCAATCGGTTTAATTGAGCCGATAAAAAACTACCAACCGTTGACCGAACTAACGATTCTGTTCCGCCTGATTCAGTTTGCAGTGGATTTTCCTGAACAAAACGGCCTAATACTAATAAAGCAAAAACCTGTTTGTTTAATGCTGATGGATCTTCATTCAATAATTGAAGTTTTTGATTGACCGCTCCGCCTAAAATTCCTTTATCTTCGGGTGCTAACTGAATTTCAAAAGAAATCTCGGGATGTAAAATCGCTCCACGCAGTTTAAGTAAAATCAAAAAAGGATAGGGTTGTTTGTAACCTGCTTTGTCGGCATCGCTCGCAGCCGCCATTTGATTTGCCACTAGATCAATCGGCGTTGCACGAACAGAATAAGTGGCATTGATAGATATGTCGGCATCCACTGGGTCACCGTTCCAGATAATCGTACTTCCTGGAACAATTTCAAATTTCTTTTTAATAACCGATTCCAGCGATATCAGGTAACTTCCTTCATTCAGGTTGTAAGCACCGGTAAGACTCATTTTTCCGCTTTTATCCATGCTAAAACTTAAGGCAGCTTCGCCTCTTACTACCAGCGAATCGGTAGAAGTCGGATCCATTAATAATTTTAAAGTTGCTTTTTTATCAACTTCAATGATGGAGGTAAGATCAAATCCAGTGAAGCCTGATTTGGGTGTAACTTTGGTTTCTCCTCTGTTCAGAATGGCATTCAATTTTAGTGAGTCATTAAATTCTATCACATTTTCACCTTTATCGGTAGTGAGTTTGTCTTCGGGAACAGCAAAGGTAAAGTTCGAACCATCTTTCAGTTTTACCCGTGCATTGATAACCGGAAGAGAAATAGGTCCGGAAATATCAATTTTACTATCAATAATCATACGACCAAAAAATTCATTATTTTCTTTCGTTGAAGTGGTATTGAACAGCAGAAAGTCTTTTGAATTGACGTGCAATCCAAAAATGAAATCGGAAAACTGTTTCATTTGAATTTTTCCATCAATCACAGCCGAATGTTGGTTCAAATCCAAAAGCGTAAACGAATTGAAATAAATTCCATCCGATTTCAATTCAACAATTTCGTGTTTTAATTCCAGTCGGTTGTTTAGTTGCATCGGAGTTATAAAAGCATTATCGAAAAGCAATTGTCCAGTGATTTCAGGTGCTGATGTACTTCCTCCGATTACAAAATTACCACTCATTATACCGGAAGCTTCAGTAATTTGCCCCATCGAAAAAGCCTGAACCGTTTTCATGGCAAGTGATTGAATCTCTGTTTTTATATGTAAAGAATTTGCACCCCCATTTGGAATAAAATAGCCTGTAGCTGTAAAATTATTGTCTTCACCTGTCAGATTTACCTCTATATTGAATTTCCCTGAAGTCGGATTATCGGCATTCAATGCAAAATCTCCAATTGGAACACTGCGAACGACCAGATTGGTAATGTTGGCTGAAGCAATGATTCCGAATGAATTATTAGCCCTTTTGAGCAACAGGTTTCCGTCTACATTTCCTTTTATCAAACTGCTATCTTTTTCCACAATTTGAGAAATATCATCTAATTTGAAATTTTTGATAGCAATGTTGAGATCATCATTAAACGTATCGTGTACCGAGGCAATATTAATTTGTCCGGTTGCATTGTTCATAAACAAATGATGAATCATAAATCCTTGTTTGCCAAATTCCATGTAATTATCGGCAGCAATATCCCAACGATTATTCATCAAATAGAACTCTTTCGGATCGAGTACAAGTTTGTAATTTGCTTTGTCTTTTGTGATTTCAGAGCGGATCACCAGCTTTTTGTTTTTATTGTCACCAATCGAAGACAGGTTTGCTGTCATTTTATTATGAGCCAATTTCCCATCGAACAGAAAGTTATCCAGATTAATTTGAGAATTTGAAATACTCGTACTCGAAACTTTATAATTCAATGCTGTCGAATCGGAATTTACATCCATTGTCAGATTGTGTATTTCAGTTGACCCATACACTATTTTGTGAACATTACTATTCAAAATCAACTTTTGTTTCTCTCTATCAAAACTTCCGGTTATAATTCCCGGCTCAAATTCTTTTAAATCAGGGAAAAATACTTCCGACAAAATGGGATGATTGTGTAACTGAATTTCAAACTTAAAGTTCGTTGAATCGGTTGTTGATTTTGTCGGTTTTGCGTCGGTAATTGGGAAATAAGAATTTACAAACTGAGTAAGCACAGAAGGGAGTGCTATCGGCGAAAGAGTTCCACTGTATTTGATACCAACAAGTGCCGAGCTGACATTAATTTCACTACGATGTGGTTCGTTGATAGAAGCCACCAACAAGGAATCAAGTAAATATTTTTTGCCCTCATGGGCTATAATCATATTGCCGATTCCCATTTTTCCGTTCAGATTTTTCATGGAGCCACCTTTCAAATCGGCAGAAGCTGAAAAGCTTATTCTCATATCCTTGTTGCTGAAATTGAGCTTTTGCAAATCGATACCCTGTACATTCAAATTGAATTTATATTGTTCCTGATTGGGATTCAGATTGACAAGTCCGTCAAAATCAAGTACTGCATTTTTATCATTCAGATTCAGTTTGCCGGCAAATTCACGACCGCTCACCGTTCCATCTACCGTCAGATTATGATAATTGTATTTGTTCAGATAAATTTGCGAAACCGATGCTTTGATTTTTGCTGTTATTGTTTTCGGATCAAGTCCATGTCCGGTAACTTCGGCATTCATTGAAACCGGACCATACATGGCTTTGTTCTTCATTAAACTTCCCAAATCAAAAGAAGGAATTTTCAGGTTTGCATTGAAATTTTCATTTTTATCGATAGCAGCCACCAAATGTCCTGAACCAAAACTACTGTTTAAATCAATGGTTGACGCAAAGTCTTTTATTTTGCCTTTGAAAATAACATGCATATCGATATTTTCGGGTAGTTCGATGCTTTTTGGAAGGAAAGAACCAGCCATCATGTTCAGGTCTTTTTTCCCGGAAATCAGATGAAGATTTGGAAAATCGTACAGAGATGTTTGAGCATTAGGCAATCCGATAATATTGAAATTGGTATTCAGTTTTGTTTTTTCGCCGGTAGTTACAGAAATATTACGACCTTTCATATTTTTGATCGATCCGGTAATTACGCCTGAAAGAGTAGTGACATTATTTTTGTTTTTAAAGAAATCTTGTTTTGCCAACGCCGGACTGAAATAAAGGATATCGGAATTCTTAACGCTCACATCTTTCAAATCCATATTAAGAATCAACGACGGAAGCGATTCTTTCAATGATTCAAGCGATTCAAACTGAATGCCCACTTCGCCTTTAATCCGTGAACTGGTCGTGCTTACTTTCAGCTTTTTAGCGGTAATGGAAGTATAATCCATGCTGAAAACAGTACTAAAACCGGTAATGGTAAATTTGTTTTTATCGATGGCGTTGAATTTAAGGATAGTAACCTCTGTTTTGGCTGAAGAATAATTGAGATTTTCAGCTTCGAGTGTAAAGTATTTAAAAAACAAGTGATTGGCATCAAACGAATGTTGAATGATTGGCGTGTTCGCAACATCGTAAGCCAATGAATTATCATTCAATTCAACAGCTTTTACATTTACTTTCCACGAATTCTGTAGAGTTTCAGTTTTCGGTTTACTGGTTTTCGGAGTCGGTTTTGTTTCCACGGTTTTGTAACGGACTTTACTATCAGCCAGATATACCTTGCCGACTAAAACCTGATCGGTTTCCAAATCCACAGAACCTTCTTTTACTTCCAATCGTGTGATGTCGGCAAAAACGGATTGCCGGTTGACAGAATCACCAAAATTCACGATTGAATTATTGATTTGAATATTATTGGCGGTGATTATCGGTAATTTACCGGTCGATTTTTCCCCTTTTGTTTTTGAAGAATTTTTAATCAGCAGGTTCACATTCAGGTTTTCAACCAACAAATCATCCATATTGAAAATAAGTTTATCCAGATCAATCTTATTCATTTTCAATTTGAGATTTTTTAGCGTCAGAGCGACGTTCATGCCGCCATAATTATCAAAGTACCGAATGTGGATATTATTCAGATTGATATGATTCACATAGAATGTCCAGGGTGCGGGTTTTTGGGGAGTAATTTTTTTCTGAGTGGTGGTATCTTTAAAAGCAGTCAACAGAAAATTATAATTGAAAAGCGAATCGGTATCAGTATTATGCAAATTCAGGTTAATTCCAGCCAATGATAGCGAATTTACTGTTATCTTCTGGGATAAAATATCTAAAAGTGCAATATTGACTTTCACTTCATTTGCGAAGATAAGCGTATCCTTTTTCTGATCTTCCAGAAAAAGACCTTTGATAACCACCGATTTTGGAAATGAAATACTCACATTCTTTATATCCACTTTTGTGTGGGTTTTGTTGCTTACGAAAGTAGTAGCTGCTTGAACAATTTTTGTTTGGATGGACGGAACCTGAATAAGAACGGCCACAATGATGAATAAAATCACAAAAACGAGAGCTATCCACAGGATAGCTTTTAGTGCTTTTTTAAAAAAAAGTTTTACTTTATTCATTCAATTATTATGGCTTGCACTTGCAACGGAACATTATTTTTGATAATACAAAAGTAAGACTAATAATGTTTAAAAGGATTACATAATATTGTGATTATGTTACATAATTCACAGATTTGAAAAACAGAAATTGAACAAGTATTATACAAACAAAAATCCCCGAAATTATTCCAGTTTCGGGGATTGTTGCAATTACTAAGGATAGAATTGTTATTTACTCAGGTAATGTTTTTAGTATCGCTAACAAATTTGTAACTACCACGGGCTTTAATCAGATAGTTTTTGGCAATTTTGAAGCTTTTTTTTACTATTTCTTTTCTTGTTCTTGCGCTGGTTATTATTCCCAAAAGAATAATTAAATAAGCTGCAATAAGGACTAATCCTCCGCCTACTCCCCAGCCTAATATTTCGAATTCGCCGAACATGACTTTTACTTTTTAGCTCTGATTTTCATAAAAATACCAACGAGAATAACCAATATGGCGATGATTAAAATCAAACCGCCACCCATTCCCCAACCCATACCATATCCGTTCATCATATTTTTTTTTAATAATATTTAATCAATTATCGTTTGTCTTTCTTATTATCGTTCTTTTTATCATTTCCATGACTATGACCTTTATCATTTCCATGACCTTTATCACCTTCTTTTCCATGATAAGAGTCATTGTTTCTGGCCGGACCCGGTGTAGTATATCTTTCTTGTAGTTGTCCGTGATTTGGAGCTTCATGTCTTACTTGGGATTGAGGATTGGATCTTCTTTCCATTTGTGAATGATTTTCGTGGTGCTCTTTTTCTTTATAATTACCATGATGCTTATCCCAGTCCCGATTGCTGTATTGTTCTTTTCCACGATATCCTTTGTAGTATTTTACTTTGTATTCTTTGTAATGGATATAAGGTGTATTACCCCGATAGTCGCTCATCACCACTTTGTATCCTCTGTACAAATCGTAATTTCGGTAACGAGTTGGCAAATACGAGCTGCGTACCCATCTGTTTCCTGAAATGTAAATAAACTTGGACGTTTGTACATCGTAATATGATTCTACATCAGGAATATAGT
>JBBRTR010000039.1:0-22647 GCA_038244215.1 Bacteroidales bacterium | reverse complement strand
TGCTAACTAAAAGTAATTGTGCAGAGATATTGAAAAGTGGAGAGTATGAATCTTAATGGATTAGAAATTTCTGTTATCCGGTCAGCCCGCAGAAAAACTATGCACATAGTTATTGAACGGGATGGTACAGTCAGTGTTCAGGTTCCTGAGGACATGATAGAAGAAAGCATCTTGTCTGTACTGAAAACCAAAGAATACGAGATACATAAAAAAATCAGCTATTGGCGCGAGCTAAATGAACAGCATATAGAACGATTGTTTGTTTCCGGGCAATCGTTTATGTATTTGGGGAAAAATTATAACCTACATATTGTTGAAGGTCAGAAACGAAATCTGCTACTGAAGGATGGAAAGTTTCTGTTAAGTAATAAAGCTACTGATCCTCGGGAGGCTTTTGTGAAGTTTTATAAACAACAAGCTTTACTAAAAATCACCGAACGCTTAGAAATTTACAAAAGTATTGTAAGTCATAGTCCACAGAAAATTGCTATCCGTGAATTACCAACCCGTTGGGCATCATGCACACCTGACCGAAATATCTTTTTTAATTGGAAATGTGTAATGGCTCCAATCGTGGTTTTAGATTACTTGGTTGTACATGAGTTGGTACACCTTGAACATCCGAATCACTCCCGTGCATTTTGGGATAAGGTTTCTGCCGTTTGTCCTAATTATAAGGAATACGAAACCTGGCTCAAACGAAACGGGGTGAGAATGACAATATGATTATATTTAATATCAATGAAGCCGTCACTATTTATGTAGTGACGGTTTTTTATTACACAGAAAATACTTCTGCAACTTTATTGCACCAGTGTAAAGTTTAGACATAGTAGGTTTTTACTTTTGTATCACAAGCAATTGAAAAGATCCTCCAAAACCGCCGATTTGAGAAATCTCTCTTTTCGGTGTTTTTTTTATTTTAGCTAGGTAGTACATTGGCACACCTGACTCATACTTTTGCATAGAAACCTATAATAAACTGTGTAAAATGGGAATAATCAGAATTATTGGAGTTGGCAGAGGTGGTATACGAGCTGTAGAAGCTATGCATCGAAATGGGATAATCGATGTTTCGTATGCAATTTACGAAACAGATGAAGTTATTTTAAACAAATCGTCAGTAAATTTCAAAATACATAGTAAGGATAAGAAATCACTATCTGAACAATCTAAAAATCAGCTTATCGAATACACAAGGGGAGTAAGGATGCTGTTTGTGTTTGCAGGAATGGGTGGTAATCTGAGTGCTGAATTATTACCGGAGATTATAGAAACAATTAATCAACAGCATGTATTGACCATTTGCATGCTAACTATCCCGTTTGCGTTTGAAGGAGCTGATAAAATTGAAAAGGCAAAGAATAGTATTGAAAAAATCAGATGCCTGGCCAATTCTGTTTTTGAGCTTAACAGCCAACTAATCCTTGAAATATTTCCTGAAACGGAACTTTCAGATACATTCACAAAATTACAAAGCGTTCAGTACGACATCGTATCGAAAATAATGAGGTCGATGCCTTGGTACAGTTATATCTGTACGGACTTTAGTGATCTTTTTTCTATGTTCAAAGACTCAAAACATGCTGTTATCGGTACTGGAATTTCAGCAGGAGAAAATAGAATCACAAAGGCGATTGATAGTGCATGCAGATTTCAGTATTTTGATGATAACGATGTGGTCTCTTATAATATGTTTTATCTTATGATTCATTGTTCTTCTGAACATCAATTGAGGATGAAAGAAGTGGCAGAAATACATTCATTTATTGATGGATTGAGTGAAAAAACCTCATTTGTATGGACTGCCAGTTTTAATGATGAATTGGGTGAAGAAGCAGAAGTGGTATTAATAGCAGGTGCTTATGACCAGAATGATGTAAAAAGGGAATTGAGATGAAAGGTAGTAATGAATTGTTTGAAGTTTCCAAACAACAGGTTGATTATGATGGAATTGCAACGGGCTTTCACGAGTTGGATAATATAACTTTGGGTTGGCAAAAAGGAAAACTTATTCTTTTTGCCGGATGACCTAAAATGGGTGGTAAGGAATTCATAAAGTCAATACTGGACATTTTTTCCAATGATAAAAATGTAATTTATTTTGATGATTCAACATACTTATTGGTTGCAGACATAAGAGAAAAACTAACTATGTCAACTGAAGCTGATTTGGTAATTATATTCTATTGAAGTTGAATTATAATTGTGAGAATTTTCCAATTAATGAATTTGAACCCAGTTTTATGTGATTTGCTGCTTAAAGAATATTTTAATCAATGATACTAATAAAATACAATTGAAATATATAAATTGACAATTTCACAAGTAAAAAACGATGGAATCAACTGAAGAAAAGAAAAGAAAAATTCATATCATGGTGGGTTATTTTCGTGTCCCAATGCGGATTGATTTAAGTGAGGAAATTATTTACAGAAATGCCGAGAAAGTTGTCAATAAATTATTGACTGAGACTCACAAAACATATCCTTTAAGATCAGAAGAAGAAATACTGTGTCTGTCATTATACAATATAGCCGTAGCATTGGTTAAAACTGAAATGAATCCAGAAGTTGCTCCTTTAGCAGAGAGTATTAGCAAATGGAATGAGGAAATTGATAAACTCTTTGAAATCAAGTAAATTGAAAACTTATAAATCAGTTTCAATCGAACAACATCACGGGATTCATTCTTAAAAAATCTTCCACTGGAATACCGTCAGTACCAACAAGTAAAACTCGCTGAGGATGAAATTTATGCGCAAAAATACTCATTCCCTTGTTTTCACCACGTCTGCCACTTTTTACCTCGATAGCAATTAATTTGCCATTCATTTCTATCACGAAATCAACTTCGTGATTATTTTCCCTCCAATAATAAAGATTGAAACGTTCAGTTATTGAATTGTTTATCAAATGAGTACCAATAGCCGATTCTACCAATCTACCCCATTGATTCGGATCTTTCTGTGCAGTTTCGTAGCTGAAATTATCTTGTGCACTCAATAATGCATTGTTAAATACTTGGAATTTTGGTGATGAAGCTCTGATACGAACAACATTCCCTGCATATTTTTCAATTCCACCAAGCAAACCAGAATCAGAAAGCAAACGTAAATAATGCGACAATGTGGTAGTATTACCGGCATCTTGGAGTTCGCCTAATATCTTATTAAACGACAGAATTTGACCTGAATAAATTGAACCTAATTCAAATAATCGTTTCAGCACAGCTGGTTTATCTACTCGGGTCAACATTAGAATATCTTTAGAAATACTGGTTTCAATCAGTGCATCTTTCACATAGTTTTTCCATCGTGGCTCATCGTTTATTAAAGTGGCAGCACCCGGATATGCTCCAAAATATACATATTGTTCTATATTCCAATCGAAAACTGCTTCCATTTCTGCAAATGACCAATGACCCAAATGAATGGTTTCAAATCTTCCTGCCAGTGATTCGGACAAACCCTTTTGTATCAATAAGCGTGAAGAACCCAATAAAATGACTTTAATATTCGTTCCTTCACGTGAGTCTTTGTCCCATTGCTGTTTTACATATTCACTCCAATTATTGCTTTTCTGGACTTCATCTATTACAAGCAGCAATTCGTTATTTTGAGAATTTTTCAGTTTGATACGTGCAGTTTCCCAGTTTTGTTCCAACCATACTGTGTTTGAACTAGAAACCGCATCGGCCGAAATTGAAATATAATCGGTCGATATCTCATCAAGTAGTTGTGTAATCAATGTCGTTTTACCCACCTGACGTGGTCCCATTATAACTTGAATAAACTTTCGTTGTTCAATTACACGTGATTTAATCTCCTCTAATTGTGGTCTTTGTATCATATTAATTTATTTTACTCAATAGCTTGAGTATATTTACTCAATATACTGAGCAAAATTACTCATTATTATTTAATGTCAAACTAAATGACGCTTTTTCGCTTATTATTTTCAATAGAATAACATAGGTGTGCCTAATTATTTCATACCTTAATTGTATCTTTGTCAGATAATTTAAAAGGAATGTTATGGCAAAAGATCTTTTTAATCGTTATATCTGGTTGGTAGATACCATTTACCGCACCGGAAAAATCACTTTGGAAGATATTAATCAGAAATGGGTACGAAATGCAATGTCAGAAGGTATTCCGATACCCAAACGAACTTTTCATAATCATCGAAAAGCCATTGAGGATATGTTTGATATCAATATAGATTGTAATACAAGTACTTATGAGTATTATATAGAAAATGCTGATGACATGGAGCGGGGAGGAGTAAGGCGATGGTTGATTAATACATTTGCTGTAAATAATCTGATAAACGAGAGTCATAAGCTGAAACAACGGATTTTGTTTGAGAATATCCCTTCCGGTCAGCAATTTCTCACTCCCATAATTGAAGCCATGCGCGATGGGGTGACGATTACTATGGATTATCAGTCATACAAAATGAATGAAGCGCTGGAGTTTGAAGTAAAACCTTATTTTGTAAAAGTATTCAAACAACGCTGGTACCTGATAGGAATGAGTGATAAATTACGAATTTATGCTCTGGACAGGGTTCATACAATTCAGCCGACAACTAAGAAATTCAAATTACCCGATGATTTTGACGTTGATGCTTATTTTGCAGATTGTTATGGTATAATCCGTGGAGATGATTTTCCTGCCCAAAAGATTAAGCTGAAAGTGGAGTCCTATCAGGCAAATTATGTTCGGGCATTGCCGTTGCATTTCTCACAAATTGAAACAATCAAAAATGAAAACTACTCAGAGTTTGAATATTTCATTAAACCAACCTTTGACTTTATGCAGGAAATACTTTCAATGGGCGAAAGTGTGGTGGTGCTTGAGCCGAAAGTTCTGCGTAATGAAATAATTGAAATTTCTAAAAAAATTGCTCTAAATTATAAACCTGTTTAACGTTGAAAAAAAAGATTTGTTTGCAAACAGCTGCCGTTGGTGGCTGTTTTTTTTATGTTTAAACGGTCTTTAATTCTCCAAAAAGGATTTATTTTATAGTATCAACTAAGGCTATTCTATCAGCGAAGTTAAATAATAGAAATTCTCCGGTTAAAGTACATTAAAGTTTATACAGAAGTTTCGGCAGACAGATGCAGGCAGATGCAAGGTGCGGCAAACAGTCTCATTTATAGTGTTATACATTGTTTTCCCTCTTGCAAACTCCTAAAACTCCCAGTATCTTTACATCGTCTTATTCATAAAAAACACTAGGTTTTTTTGTAAAAAATAGGATGAATAATAGGATGAGCAAATCGCAAAATCCCTTAACAGGCCAAATGAGCGGATCTATGGCGAATTTTGTTACCACGAGTCGTGGCGGACAAAATATTATCCGTTCGAAAGCATTCAACCCGAAGGATGCTAAAACCGAAGCGCAATTAAAACAGCGTGGTGGTTTTAAACTGGTTTCGGAAGAGTACAAAACCTTTGGGGGCGTAGTCGATCAGGGATTTCCTGAACGTCAGATTGGACAATCGGCTTACAACCTCTTTATGGCGGCTAATCTGTCCGTTGCCGTAGATAAAAGCGAGGCAGAAGTGGTGATTGATTACAGCAAGTTGGTGATAGCTAAGGGCTCTCTACCGGTTGTAACTATCAATGGTGGATCAATCGATGCATCAGGAATTATGGTTCGTTATCAAACGAATCTGAAAATTCCGAAGGTGTCGGCAATGGATGAAGTGGTGGTGGTAGCTAAAACCATTTCGGGTGAACTGTTGGTGGAGAGTCAGCAACGTGGCACTCAGCCCGAAGGGTCGATACTTTTGCCTTACCCTGGTTTGCAGGCGGCAGATTTGGCATGTTGCTATCTGTTTGTGTGCAATGCCGACGGCAGCAAAGCATCGGGATCGGTGTATGTTCCGATGGCTTAGTTTCTGCATTTTGTTTGCCGGAAACTATGAAAATTAGCTTCGGATAGTCGAAAGATTGTCCGAAGTTTTTTTTGAAAAAAAGAGTTGAATCGGATTTGGCGAGAAAACCAAAACTACCTTTACACCTAATAGGTTTTGGAAACTTGATAGGTGATAAAACTAAAAATCGGTTAAGCAAAATAGGGTCAGATGAAAGCTATTTATAACCACGAAGTGGTTAAATATGAATAAACCCGTACGAAGTGCGGGGATAAATGAACCAGTAAAATCAGAACCCTGAAAGGGTTCAATAATCCAGATAACCCTCCATGCAACTATACCAAAACTATCTTGAAAAATTTACCAACAAATTGAATACTGATTTTTTGTAAAAAGAGTTGACTAATCTTCTGCTAAAGCTTTAAGGTTAAATCCTGCTACCACAAAATTGTACACTGCCTGTAAATAGTCCACTCTTGCTTTCAGATAACTGAGACGCGAATTTTCAAGGTCGGAGGGAAGAATTCGACCTTTTAGGAACTGCTCGTGCACTACACGAAAATCATTGGAAATCAATTCCATATCGTGCTGTTTCCGTTCTGTTTCGGATTTTGCAGTACTAAATGCTATCTGACTTTTCATAAGGTCGGTTTGTCGTCGAATTGCGTAATCCTGCACATCATATTCGTTTTGTTTTTGCTGATATTGCAGTGCTTTCAAGCTGCGCGCGGTTGTTATATCGCGGGTAAGTGGCACACTGAGCGAAAGTGCTACAAAGCTGTTGCCGTACCAGTTGGATGTGTTGAACAGATTGAATTTGTTATTATAAAAATTAGACCCGTAACCGGCATTCAGTGAAACTGTTGGCAGGTATTGGAGTTTCATGTTGCGTATCTGAAGGCTGTCTTCTTGTACCTGTACGGATAATTTTCGAAAACTAATAGTTCCTGTTGGGTCGGTTACAGCTTGTAAACCGGTTATTCTACCGATTACAGATGTAAGACTGTCGGCAGGTTCGGGCAGTTCACCCTCTTTCGGAGAGATACCCGTTTGGTAACAAACTTCCATTTGCGATTGGGTAAAAACGGATAAAGCCTGCGCATAACGACTGCGGGACTGGCTCATTGACAGCATGGCAGTATTCATACCCTGTTCGTCGATTCGTCCCGTATGAAACAAGTCAAGGGCAGCTTTCAGTTCGGTGGAATTGGTCAAAGTGTCACTGACAGCATATTTCAGTTGTTCGCGTGCCAGCACCATATCGGCATACGCTTTGGCAGCCTGACGTTGTACGGATGCCGCCACAGAGCTTTTATCTAATTTTGCTAAGTTCACCGAAGTTTTATCACGGGTGAGTTGCGTCAGAGCTACGGGATTAAATAGGTCAAAATTCAATGTCAAACCGATATTCGATTGCCAATTGGTTCCGAACTTCAGATAGGCTATCTGATTGGGATCACCTTGTCCTGTAATAAGTGCAAGTGGTACCGGAGTGGCGGGAATAATCAGATTATCCTGCAATGAAGCACCGGCTTTAATATCGGGAAGCAATCCAGAACGGGTGGCAGAATAATTACTTTCAGCCGATAAAACAGAGCTTTCACTACTTTTTATACGTGGATGATTTTTTAGGGCTGTCTGTACAACTTCGTCCAAAGTCATTACTTTCTGAGCCTCTGCGTTGAAGTTAACTGCTGCAATCCCCATGAAAAGTAGGATTCCGAAAACAATTTTGTGTTTTGTAGAGGAATTTATTTCTTGTTTAGTGAGAAACCGGTCACACGTAATTTGTTCTCTTTTTCCTGTTTCAGGCTTATGTGTTTTCGATAAGTTAATCGCAAGTGTCATTTTGTTTTTCATTTTCTGTCAGTTAATTTATTCAACTCAAAGATTCAATAGCACAAATGAAATTTTCAGGAGTAATTAAAAAGTTCTTTATATGTTTCCAAACGAGTTTGTATATATGCTTCCGATATGTTTTCTCTGCTAAGATTTTATTTCTATAGTAGTCTGATTTAATTACTCAATATTCTTCTTACTAACGGAATACCGATGCAGGTTCAACGTTTCGAATGGTTCGAACCGAGAAGAAAAGGGTGCTTCCGAGTGAAATAGAAAGAGTAAGTGCCAGCAATCCAAATATCAGTGAAGGTTGCAGGCTGATAAGTAAACCTGAACCTTCCACGGCCTGTTTAAAGCCTTCGAGCAGTACAAAAGCAATTAGAAAACCTGCGATAGAAAATAGCAGAGACTGGGTGACAATGAGTTTAGTAATGTACCCGTTACGTGCGCCAATAGCTTTCAGCATTCCGTAATCCTTGATGCGATCCATGGCTGAGGAATAGAGCGTCAATCCGATAATAAAGAATCCACTCAGGATAGCAAAAATCACCAACGAACCAATGCTGGATCCAATATTGGAACTGACCACCAGAAAGCGCACGGTTGCCGATTGCAAATCGGTGGTTTTCCATGCTTTGATGCCCGGAATGCTGCGATTGATGGCTGCTACTACCTGATCAGGAGTATAGCCGGGTTTTACTCTCACGGCAATGGCATTAATTTTTGTATCGGGAGAATTGCTGTAATAACGTGCTTTATCGAGGGTGGTATAGATATACGATCCTCCAAATCCTCTGGCATTGAGGGTTTGAAGGGTAATGACCGCCTTTTTCCCATTTATTTCGAGTTGTGTCCCCACATCAGTTGGACTATTGAATACGGTAGAATCGAAAAAGTCGGCACTCACGGCAAAATCACCTACCAGATCAGTCAGTTTCCCCTTGTTGATTTTATCATCAGCCGGACCGCCAGCAAAATAGGGCGGTTCACTGCCTATAATGTTCACCGGAGCGGTTTTCCCGTTATTGAAATGCGCTATACCAGCTCCTGCAAAAACAGGGTAAGCCGCTTCTACTCCATCTACGCTCATTATTTCGTATGTTTTCCGTTTGTCGAGTGGAGAGAGGTTATTTACATTGTTTGTGAAGTTATCCACTACCCACACGGGGGTACTTTCTGTACGGGCATTGTTTATCAATCCTCCCATCAAATCCATTAGGAACAATAGGATGCCGACCTGCTGACCTATCAGAAAGGTGCTGACCACAATTCCAATGATGACTCCAATGCTTTTGGCTTTGTCGTACCGGATAAATTTCCATGCTGTTCGTATCATAATTCTCAGGGTTTAAGTTTAATGGTACATTCCACCCTGCTGTTATACAATAGTCCGTCGGGGTTATCTAACTGAATTCGGATTTCCCTTACACGGCGATCCTGTTGATCAGAAGGATTTTCTGAAAGCATACTTTTTTGTGACAGTGATGGGGCGAGTAGTACAACTTTTCCCGTTGCGATTACTTTGTTGAATCCAATATTGCGTATATCTACAGCCTGCCCTTTACTGACGCAACCTGCAAACATTTCATCAATTTCGCACCGAACCATAACCGGCCCGGCAGGCGCAAAGTTTACCATATTGCTGAACTGGGAAGCATATTCATTTTTTATAGCTAATATTTTCAGGATAACTCCATCCTGTGGAGCACGAATTGTTTTTTTCTCTATGTTGAGCCTGGCTTGTTCAGTTTCAGTATTCAACACCTTAAGTTGGGCTTTTGCTGAGGCCAGATCGGACTGGTTTTGTTGCAATTGTGCCGTGAGCGAAGTCACATCAGTGTTCAAATTGTCAACATTCTGGCGGGTTTCGGCACCATTGCCCTGTAACTGACGGCTGTCGGTAAGAGTTGTCTGTTTGTTTGTGAGACGAGCTGACGTATCATCAATTTTAGCTTGTGCCGAAGTTATATTGGCTTGCTGTATATTTTTTTGCGCCTGAAGCTTTTGAAGAGCAAGTTGTTCGTCACGATCTTCCATGCGTAGGATTATGTTACCGGCTTTTACCGTATCACCTTCATTTTTCAGAATGGAAGTCACTACTCCGGGCAACTGAGCCGAAAGCACAGCTATCTGTCCCATGGGTTCGACTAATCCTATTCCAGCTACTTGATTTACTTCACCGGCGGAAAGCATTTTTATACTATCTGTGGCTGTGGCTTTTGCCTGCCGGGCTGCATCTTTTTTTGTATGACTACAGGATGTTGTCAGTAGTGCAGCAATTACAAGTAAGATGAATACATTGACCGGAAAATATTCCCTATGTTCTGATTTTACGGTTCGTCGGATTGAAAATTCTTTCATACGTTTAGTTTTTAGTGAGTATAAATGAGGCTGATTTTGTTATTTTTGTGTGGTATTTATTTGTTATCCGGGGAATTAATAAGTTCATCTTCGTCGGGAGGCAGGGACGCTATTTCGCCATTATCGATATAAATAACGTTGTCGGCATACGCTTTTAGGCGATGGTCGTGCGTCACCACGATTACCGAACGACCTTCTTTGGAGAGCATTTTCAACCATTCCATCACCGAGCGAACACTGGATTGGTCGAGCGAGGCAGTAGGTTCGTCACAAAGAATAATGGGTGGATCATTGATCAGGGCGCGGGCAATAGCCACACGTTGCTGTTGCCCACCGCTCAGGTTTTTCGGCAGATTGAATTTCCGATCAGTCATATTTACCTTTTGCAGAGCGTTATTTGCCAGTTCCTCTGCTTCTCGGCGGCTTTTCCCTTTTAAAATAAGTGGCTGCATCACGTTTTCGAGCGCATTGAGTGGAGAAATTAGATTGAATGCCTGGAAGACGAATCCGAAATTATTTAGTCTTAAGTCTGACAGCTCATTCTGAATGAGGTCGTTGATCAAAGTTCCGTTGATCCATACTTTTCCGGTACTTGGATAAATGACGCTGCCAAGCACCGAAAGGAGAGTGGTTTTCCCCGAACCGGAAGGCCCCAGTATCAGTGTCAGTTCATTGCGATAAAAAGCATAATTTACATTTCTCAACGCATATATGGTTGTACCGCCCATGCTGTACGTTTTCGAAATGTTTTCCAAAAGAGCTACCGGATTGCCTTTTGAGGTTTCGGTTTTTTCCATGTTTCAGTTTTTGGTATAAATAAAAAAAATGAAATCATTTTATTTACTGAACAAAAATGTTAACTCAAATGTTTAAAACTCTTTAAGAATTTAGTAATTCTAATATGAAAGTGATTTCAGCAGAATTCTTTTTTACGAATTTCCTGCAGATTAAAAATAATACCGATTTTCGTATTGCAATTAAAAAAACATTCTCTATCTTTGCAGTCCGAAATAAAAACAAATTTTATATATCAAATAATACAATTAATTATGATCGTAGTTCCTGTAAAAGAAGGCGAAAACATTGAGAGAGCATTAAAAAAATTCAAACGGAAATTTGAAAAAACCGGTGTTGTAAAAGAATTACGTCGTCGTCAGTGTTTCGACAAACCTTCAATCGTAGATCGTGAAGAAAAAATGCACGCGATTTATGTACAAAAAATGCAATTAGGCGAAGAATAGTAAATAAACCTCCGGAAAACTTGTTTCCCTGATTTATTTATTCTAATTTCGTTGCAGATTTGAACCTACGGTTATGATGAACGAATTTCTGCAATATTTACAGTATGAGAAGAACTATTCATCTCATACTGTTTTGTCGTATCATACCGACCTTCTTCAGTTCTGTGAGTTCCTGCAAATCGATCCACAACAGCTCAATCCGAAAGAAATACAGTCTCAGCAAATTCAGCAATGGGTGCTTTCGTTGATGGACAACAATTTGTCAGCACGTTCATTATCGCGCAAAATATCGACACTCAAATCATTCTGGCGTTTTTTGCTTGTCCGCGGAATCTCGGATAAGAATCCAACGTTAAAAATAATTTTACCCAAAACAAAAAAACCGCTTCCGGCGTTTTTTAAAGAGAATGAAATGTCCACCGTTCTGGACAATCCCTTTATTCCCGATAATTTTGAAGCGATGAGAGATCAGTTGATAATTACCTTATTTTACCTTACTGGAATACGACTTTCGGAATTAATCTATATAAAAGATACCGACATCGATTTGATTGAGGGCAGCTTGCGAGTTATCGGAAAACGAAATAAAGAACGCATTATTCCGATTGATAAAAATCTGGCTCCGGTTGTCGAACATTATATCAAACTGAGGGATAACGAAACCGAAGCATTAACACCGTATCTTTTCGTACGGAAAAACGGATTACAACTTTACCGTAAAAAAGTCTACAACATGGTTCATGATACCATGTCGCAAGTAAGCAGTCTGCACAAGCGAAGTCCGCATGTGTTGCGTCACACTTTTGCTACTTCCATGCTTAACGGAGGCGCCGATATTAATGCTGTGAAAGAATTACTCGGGCACAGCAGTTTGGCTGCAACGCAAGTGTACACGCATACAAGTTTTGAAGAATTACATACTATATATAAACAAGCTCATCCAAGAGCAAAATAAAAAAGGAGGCAATTATGAAACTAAGGATTCAATCCATCAATTTTGATGCAACTACCACTCTGGAATCTTACATCAACAAAAAACTGTTGAAATTGGATAAGAATTTTGATGAAATATTAAACGTGGATGTATATTTAAAGGTAGTAAAGCCAGAAGCGGCCACCAACAAAGAAGCTGAAATAAAAGTTTCGATACCAAATGTCGACTTTTTTGCTTCCAAAACCTGCGACACTTTTGAAGAAGCTATAGACCTAACTCTCGAGGCATTAGACAAACAAATTCGAAAACATAAAGAAAAAATCAGTAAAAACTAAAATAATAGGATAAATGTTTTGTAGTCCAAAATATTTCCGTACATTTGCAAGCCGTTTGAATAGCAGTATTTAAACGGCTTTTTAAACGCCAAAATGCTAGAATGTAGCACTTTGCCTCTTTAGCTCAGTTGGCCAGAGCACGTGATTTGTAATCTCGGGGTCGTTGGTTCGAATCCGACAAGAGGCTCAGCGTTCTTTATTTTATGTATTGAAAGTAAAAATTTGGGCAGTTACCAAAGTGGCCAACTGGGGCTGACTGTAACTCAGCTGTCTTTCGACTTCGGAGGTTCGAATCCTTCACTGCCCACTGCCCCCAACCCCCTAAAGGGGGCTCAAAATTCCCCTTTAGGGGTTAGGGGTAAATTGCGAAAGTAGCTCAGTTGATAGAGCATTAGCCTTCCAAGCTGAGGGTCGCGGGTTTGAGTCCCGTCTTTCGCTCAAAATGCGAGACGCAAGTCAGCCGGGACGAAAAGTTTATCCCGACTAAGTCGGGAAGTCCCGTCTTTCGCTCTTTAAAAGGAGCGTTGAAAATGGTAACACAGGTTTTACCGCTACTTTTTTTGCTGTTGTAGCTCAGTGGTAGAGCACTTCCTTGGTAAGGAAGAGGTCGCGAGTTCAATTCTCATCAACAGCTCAACTTTGTAAGCTTTTATAAAACATATTAAATTAATTATTAAATAATCTTTGAGTTATGGCAAAAGAAAAATTTGACAGGTCAAAACCCCACGTTAACGTAGGTACCATTGGACACGTTGACCACGGTAAAACTACCTTGACCGCTGCAATTACTATGGTACTTGCAAAAAGAGGACTTTCTGAGATGCGTTCATTCGATTCTATCGATAATGCACCAGAAGAAAAAGAACGTGGTATTACTATTAACACTTCACACGTAGAATACCAAACCGCATTACGTCATTATGCACACGTTGACTGTCCGGGTCACGCTGACTACGTAAAGAACATGGTTACAGGTGCTGCTCAAATGGACGGTGCTATCATTGTAGTTGCTGCAACTGATGGTCCTATGCCTCAAACACGCGAACATATCTTGTTAGCACGTCAGGTAAACGTTCCTCGTTTGGTTATCTTCATGAACAAATGTGATCAGGTTGATGACGAAGAAATGTTGGAATTAGTAGAAATGGAAATGCGCGAATTGCTTTCTTTCTATGATTTTGATGGCGATAATACTCCTGTTATCCGTGGTTCTGCACTTGGTGCATTGAACGGCGAACCAGAATGGGAAGAAAAAGTAATGGAATTAATGGATGCAGTTGATACCTGGATTTTATTGCCAGAACGTGCTGTTGACAAACCATTCTTGATGCCGGTTGAAGACGTATTCTCGATCACAGGTCGTGGTACAGTTGCTACTGGTCGTATCGAAACAGGTAAAATCAAAACAGGTGAAGAAGTTCAGATTATCGGTTTAGGTCATGAAGCTAAAAAATCAGTTGTTACAGGTGTGGAAATGTTCCGCAAAATTCTTGACGATGGTCAGGCCGGTGATAACGTTGGTTTATTACTTCGTGGTATCGATAAAGAAGAAATCAAACGTGGTATGGTTATTACCCATCCCGGAAAAGTAACACCTCACACTACTTTCAAGGCAGCAGTTTATATCTTGAAAAAAGAAGAAGGTGGTCGTCATACTCCATTCCATAACCGTTATCGTCCACAGTTCTATATTCGTACATTGGATGTAACAGGTGAAATCACTCTTCCAGAAGGAACTGAAATGGTAATGCCGGGTGACAACTTGGAATTAACTATAACATTAATCTATCCTGTAGCTTGTAGCGTTGGTTTACGTTTTGCTATTCGTGAAGGTGGACGTACAGTAGGTTCAGGTCAGATTACTGAATTGTTAGACTAAGACCCCTAACCCCTAAAGGGGAATAAGGAAAAATAAAAATACTCTAGCCCCCCTTTAGGGGCTGGGGGTTATACGGGCGTAGCTCAGTTGGTAGAGCACTGGTCTCCAAAACCAGGTGTCGGGAGTTCGAGCCTCTCTGCCCGTGCAAATTCTATTTATAATATGAAGATAATTAGCTATTTCAGAGAGTCTTATTTAGAACTAGTTCAGAAAGTATCCTGGCCAACTCGGGCAGAACTTACTAACAGTGCAGTTGTGGTATTAATTGCTTCCATCATTCTTGCATTGATAGTTTGGCTTATGGATGTTAGTTTTGAAAACATCATGAAATTTATTTACGGACATCTGTCTTAATTTAATCAAAGGAGGGTCGATAAAGTGTCTGAAACAACAAATTTTAAGTGGTATGTATTACGTGCCATTAGTGGAAAAGAGAACAAGGTCAAGGAATATATTGATGCAGAAATCAAAAATTCGGATCTTGGTCAGTATGTTGCTCAGGTATTAATCCCGACTGAGAAGGTTTTTCAGATTCGAAACGGCAAAAAGGTTACAAAAGAACGTAGCGCAATGCCGGGATATATCTTGATAGAAGCAAATCTTGTCGGTGAAATTTCTCATCGTCTGCGTAACACACCAAATGTAATTGGTTTTCTGGGTGAAAAAAACCATGTTCCAACAGCGATTCGTCCTTCGGAAGTGAATCGTATTTTGGGTAAGGTTGATGAACTTCAGGAAACAGCCGAAGAAATGCTGACGCCTTTCTTTGTTGGTGAAAACGTGAAAGTGATCTTTGGTCCTTTCAGCGGTTTTAGCGGATTGATAGAGGAAGTAAATACCGAGAAGAAAAAACTCAAAGTTATGGTTATGATATTCGGACGGAAAACTCCGCTCGAATTAGCATTCACTCAAGTAGAAAAGGAGTAGTCGGTTCTGTTACAAACTGACCATTCCACTTTAACAACAAAAATTATATTATTATGGCTAAAGAGATTGCTGGACTTATTAAATTACAGATTAAAGGAGGGGCAGCAAACCCATCTCCACCGGTAGGACCTGCATTGGGTTCTAAAGGTATCAATATTATGGAGTTTTGCAAACAATTTAATGCCAGAACCCAAGACAAACCGGGTAAAATATTACCCGCTGTCATCACCTATTATACCGACAAATCTTTCGACTTTGTTGTAAAAACTCCGCCTGTTGCCATTCAATTATTGGAAGCAACTAAACTGAAAAGTGGATCGGCAGAGCCAAACCGTAAAAAAGTAGCTGAAATTACCTGGGAACAGGTTCAGACTATTGCTACGGACAAAATGGTCGATTTGAATTGTTTCGAATTAGACGCAGCTATGAAAATGGTTGCAGGCACAGCAAGAAGTATGGGTATTACCGTAAAAGGTACTTTTCCAAATAAAAATAATTAATTAAACTTCAATTAAAATGAGTAAACTGACAAAAAATCAAAGGTTAGCTTTAGAAAAAATTGAAGCGGGAAAAACCTATTCTCTCAAAGAAGCAGCGGGCTTGGTAAAAGAAATTACCAACAGCAAATTTGATGCTTCAGTTGATATTGATGTACGCCTGGGTGTTGACCCTCGTAAAGCCAACCAAATGGTACGCGGCGTTGTGTCGTTGCCAAACGGAACCGGTAAACAAGTAAAGGTTCTTGCATTATGTACTCCCGATCAGGAAGCAGCGGCTAAAGAAGCCGGAGCTGACTTCGTAGGACTCGATGAATATATCGAAAAAATCAAAGGTGGTTGGACAGATGTTGATGTGATCATCACACAACCTGCTATCATGGGTAAATTAGGTGCTTTAGGACGTATTTTAGGCCCACGTGGTTTAATGCCGAATCCAAAGAGCGGTACAGTAACCAATGAAGTTGGTAAAGCTGTAAAAGAAGTAAAACAAGGAAAAATCGACTTTAAAGTTGATAAATATGGTATTGTACACACTTCGGTAGGAAAAGTTTCTTTTACTCCTGAAATGTTGATTCAAAACGCCAGAGAATTTGTGAATACTTTGATGAAACTAAAACCAACAGCCGCTAAAGGTACTTATGTAAAGAGCATTTATCTTTCGAGCACAATGAGTATGGGCATTAAAATTGAACCCAAATCAATTGACGAATAAAATTAAAAGTTTATGAAAAAGGAAGATAAAAGCGCTATTATAAAACAACTCGAAACTACTCTCGGCGAGTATGCTCACTTCTATTTGGCTGATATTGCCGGTTTAAACGCCGCACAAACAAGCGATTTAAGAAGGGTATGCTATAAAGAAGACGTAAAACTCGTAGTCGTTAAAAATACATTGCTCCAAAAAGCACTTGATAACTCATCGGTAGATTTCAGTGAACTATATGGCTCGCTTACAGGCGAAACTTCATTAATGCTTTCAAATGCGGCTAACGTACCTGCGAAAGTAATAAGTGACTTCAGCAAAATAAAAAGCAACAAACTCAAAAAACCAATTTTGAAAGCTGCTTATGTTGAAGAAAGTTTCTATATCGGCGAAGACAATTTAGAAGCATTGATCAACGTGAAGAGCAAAAACCAACTTATCGGCGAACTTATTGGTTTATTACAATCGCCTGCTAAGAACGTTATATCCGCACTCCAGTCAGGAGGTAATACTATCCACGGCGTTTTGAAAACGTTGTCGGAAAGATAAAATTTCAGTATAAATAAAAAAACAAAATCATAAAATAATAATTAAAATGGCAGATTTGAAAGCTTTTGCAGAACAATTGGTTAACTTAACAGTTAAAGAAGTAAATGAGTTAGCTCAAATTTTGAAAGATGTATATGGTATCGAACCAGCTGCTGCAGCCGTTGCTGTTGCTGCAGGTCCAGCCGCAGCTGCTGCTGAAGTAGTTGAAGAAAAAACATCGTTTGACGTAGTGTTAAAATCAGCTGGTGCAGCTAAACTGGCTATCGTTAAATTAGTAAAAGAACTTACAGGTCTTGGCTTAAAAGAAGCTAAAGACTTAGTTGATGCTGCTCCTTCAGTAATTAAAGAAGGTGTGACAAAAGACGAAGCAGAAGCCTTGAATAAAGCACTTACTGAAGGCGGAGCTGAAGTTGAACTTAAATAATAAAACCTGATTATCAGGTCTTTGGTTTAGATTCCCTCTAATAGGGGGATTCTAAACCTTTTCTGTCTATAAAATAATTGAGTTCACCGCATCCAAATAAACTCTTTGAAAATGTCGTCATTAACAAAAAATCAAAGAATAAATTTTGCTTCTATTAAGAATCAGTTGAAATATCCTGATTTCTTAGAAGTACAAATAAAATCTTTCCAGGACTTTTTTCAGATGGACACAGCTCCTGAAAAAAGAAAAACAGAAGGTTTGTATAAGGTTTTTTCCGAAAACTTTCCTATTGCTGATACCCGAAATAATTTCATCCTCGAATTTCTGGATTATTATGTTGATCCTCCCCGTTATTCGATTGATGAGTGTGTAGAACGCGGCTTAACCTACAGTGTGCCGCTAAAAGCCAAACTAAAACTATATTGCACCGACCCAGATCATGAAGATTTTGATACGGTGATTCAGGATGTCTATCTGGGACCAATCCCATACATGACAGCCAAAGGAACTTTTGTTATCAATGGTGCCGAACGTGTTATTGTATCCCAATTACACCGTTCGCCGGGCGTATTCTTTGGTCAGAGTATGCACGCCAATGGAACAAAACTATATTCAGCACGTATTATTCCGTTCCGTGGTTCATGGATTGAATTTGCTACCGACATCAACAATGTGATGTACGCATATATCGATCGTAAGAAAAAACTGCCGGTAACAACATTATTACGTGCAATTGGATTTGAAAGTGATAAAGATATTCTCGAAATTTTCAACCTTGCTGAAGAAGTAAAGGTAAGCAAAACCAGTTTAAAGAAAGCTGTCGGTCAAAAACTGGCTGCTCGTGTTCTGAAAACCTGGGTGGAAGATTTCGTGGACGAAGATACCGGCGAAGTAGTTACCATTGAACGTAATGAAGTAATTATCGATCGTGAGACTATTCTCGAAAATCATCATATTGATGAAATTATCGAATCCGGAGCCCCTACAATTTTGCTTCACAAAGCGGATGCTAATCAAAACGATTATGCAATCATATATAATACGCTTCAGAAAGACCCGAGTAACTCGGAAAAAGAAGCTGTGTTGTATATTTATCGTCAGTTACGTAACGCTGTTCCGGCTGATGATTCAACTGCACGTGAGGTGATAAATAATCTGTTCTTCTCCGAAAAACGCTATGATTTGGGTGATGTTGGTCGTTTCCGTATTAATCGGAAACTGAACTTGAACATCAATCCTGAAATCAAGGTTTTGACGAAAGAGGATATTATCGAAATTATCAAATACCTGATTGAACTTATCAACTCGAAAGCTGATGTGGATGATATTGACCACTTGAGCAACAGACGAGTACGTACAGTTGGTGAACAATTATATAATCAATTTGGAGTAGGACTTTCACGTATGGCTCGTACCATTCGTGAACGTATGAACGTTCGTGACAACGAAGTGTTTACACCTATCGATTTGATCAATGCTAAAAGTATTTCTTCAGTAATCAATTCGTTCTTCGGAACAAATGCATTGTCTCAGTTTATGGATCAACAAAATCCATTGGCTGAAATTACGCACAAACGTCGTATGTCGGCTCTCGGGCCAGGCGGTTTGTCGCGTGAACGTGCTGGTTTCGAGGTTCGTGACGTTCATTATACACATTATGGTCGTTTGTGCCCTATTGAAACTCCTGAAGGTCCAAATATCGGTTTGATTTCATCACTTTGTATATATGCCAAAATAAACGAACTTGGTTTTATTGAAACTCCATATCGTAAGGTTGAAAATGCTAAAGTTGATGTTTCAAACGAAGGTATTGAATACTTTACTGCCGAAGAGGAAGAAGATTTGGTAGTTGCCCAAGGTAACGCTTTGTTGAATGACGATGGAACATTTATCCGTAACAAGGTTAAATCACGTTTAGGCGCTGATTTTCCTGTGGTTTCTCCGGCTGAAGTTAACCTGATGGACGTTTCTCCATCGCAGATAGCTTCAATTGCAGCAGCTTTAATTCCTTTCCTTGAACATGATGATGCAAACCGTGCGTTAATGGGTTCGAACATGATGCGCCAGGCAGTGCCTTTATTGCGCTGCGAAGCTCCGATTGTAGGAACCGGTATTGAAGCACAGTTGATTCAGGATTCTCGTACTCAGGTTTCTGCCGAAGGTGAAGGAATTGTTGAATTTGTTGATGCAACTCGTATTAATATCCGTTACGACCGTAGCGAAGAAGCAGAATTTGTAAGCTTCGACACGGCTGTAAAAGAATATAAATTACCTAAATTCCAGAAAACTAACCAGAACACAACTATCGACTTACGTCCGATTGTGCGTAAAGGTGAACGTGTAACAGCCGGTCAGATTCTGACTGAAGGTTATGCAACTCAAAATGGTGAACTGGCTATCGGTAAAAACCTGAAAGTGGCTTTCATGCCATGGAAAGGTTACAACTTTGAGGATGCAATCGTAATCAATGAGCGTGTGGTTCGTGAAGATGTTTTCACTTCCATTCATGTGGTTGAACAATTGCTTGACGTTCGCGAAACAAAACGTGGAATCGAAGAATTTACTTCCGATATTCCAAACGTAAGCGAAGAAGCAACAAAAGATTTGGACGAAAACGGTATTATCCGTATCGGTGCACGCATCGAACCGGGCGATATCATTATCGGTAAAATTACTCCGAAAGGAGAATCCGATCCTTCTCCGGAAGAAAAACTGCTTCGTGCCATTTTTGGTGACAAAGCCGGTGATGTGAAAGATGCTTCATTGAAAGCAACTCCATCTTTATCGGGTGTTGTTATCGGTAAACGTTTATTCTCAAAAGCTCAGAAAAATCGTAAATCGAAACTGGCTGATAAAGCTGTTCTTCCTAAATTGGATGAAGAATTTGAAAACCAGGCAGCTATCTTGCGTAATACATTGGTTGATAAACTAATCGTTTTGGTTGGAGATAAAACTTCTGCCGGTGTGAAAGATTTCTTGGGATCAGACATTATTTCACGTAATAGTAAGTTCACTATTGAACGTTTGCGTGAAATCGATTATTCTTCCATTCAGTTAAGTAAATGGACTACCGATTCACATAAAAATGAATTGATTAAAATATTGATAATGAATTATCTGAGAAAATACAAGGAATTGGATGCTCAGATAAAACGTCAAAAATTCAATATTACAATTGGTGATGAACTTCCAAACGGAATTGTTCAGATAGCCAAAGTGTATATAGCCAAGAAACGTAAAATTCGTGTTGGTGATAAAATGGCAGGACGTCATGGTAACAAAGGTATTGTTTCACGTATCGTTCGTCAGGAAGACATGCCGTTTCTTGAAGATGGAACTCCAGTAGATATAGTTTTAAATCCGCTTGGTGTACCGTCGCGTATGAACCTTGGACAGATTTTCGAAACTGTATTGGGTTGGGCCGGAAAAGAACTGGGTGTTAGTTTTGCAACTCCTATTTTCGATGGTGCAAACCTCGATGATCTGAATGCATGGACAGAAAAAGCAGGTGTTCCGAATTATGGTAAGACGTATTTGTATGATGGTGGAACCGGTGATCGCTTCGACCAAACTGCAACTGTAGGTGTTATTTATATGTTGAAATTAGGCCACATGGTTGAAGATAAAATGCATGCGCGTTCAATCGGACCATATTCGCTTATTACTCAACAGCCACTTGGAGGTAAAGCTCAGTTCGGAGGTCAACGTTTCGGAGAAATGGAAGTTTGGGCATTGGAAGCATTCGGTGCTGCTCACATTTTACAGGAAATTTTGACTGTTAAGTCGGATGACGTTATGGGTCGTGCCCGTACCTACGAAGCGATTGTAAAAGGTGATCCTATGCCAACGCCGGGAATTCCTGAATCGCTCAACGTATTGTTGCACGAACTTCGAGGCTTAGGTCTGAGTATCAATTTAGATTAAACACCTCATCTCTAGCCCCTCTCCTTGAGGAGAGGGGAACGGTGAGTGAATTTGAAAACTGTTGTCTAATCTAAATCATCAATTGTAAATTATCAATTGTAAATTGTAAATCAAAAAAAAGTTATGGCTTTTAAAAATGATAATAAGGTAAAGAGTAGTTTTAATAAGATTTCGATTGGTCTTGCATCACCCGAAGAAATATTAAAATTATCGAGTGGTGAGGTGCTCAAACCCGAAACCATTAATTATCGTACCTACAAACCCGAACGTGATGGTCTGTTCTGCGAACGCATTTTTGGTCCTACAAGGGATTTCGAATGTCATTGCGGAAAATACAAACGTATCCGTTACAAAGGTATTGTCTGCGACCGTTGCGGTGTGGAAGTTACCGAGAAAAAGGTTCGTCGTGAACGTATGGGTCACATCCAGTTGGTTGTGCCTGTAGCTCACATTTGGTATTTCCGTTCGTTGCCGAATAAAATCGGTTATTTACTGGGCATGCCGACTAAGAAACTGGATTCTATTATTTATTACGAAAAATATGTCATCATTCAGGGAGGAATCCTTGAAAACGGTGAAAATATTGCACTGGGCGAATTACTTTCGGAAGATGAATATTTAGATATTCTGGAAGCATTACCACGTGAAAATCAAATGCTGGATGACAGCGATCCAAACAAGTTTATTGCTAAAATGGGTGCTGATGCAATTCACGATATGTTGAGCCGTCTGGATTTGGACGTTTTGTCATACGACTTGCGTCACAAAGCAAACACCGATACATCACAACAGCGTAAAAACGAAGCTTTGAAACGTCTGCAAATCGTAGAATCGTTCCGAGCATCACGTTTGCGTAACAAACCGGAATGGATGATTATTAAAATCGTTCCTGTAATTCCACCGGAATTGCGTCCGTTGGTTCCGTTGGATGGTGGTCGTTTTGCCACTTCCGATTTGAACGACTTGTATCGCCGTGTTATTATCCGTAACAACCGTCTGAAACGATTAATTGAAATCAAAGCTCCGGAAGTAATTTTACGTAACGAAAAACGTATGCTTCAAGAATCTGTGGATTCATTGTTCGACAATTCACGTAAATCGAGTGCCGTTAAAACTGACGCAAACCGTCCGTTGAAATCACT
>JBBRTR010000038.1:0-22897 GCA_038244215.1 Bacteroidales bacterium | reverse complement strand
GGCTTATGAGAGTTTAAAACAAATTTTACAAATTGCTGATTTAGTGACATTTGCAAAATTGAATCCTACTCCTGATGAAAAAGAAACCAGTTTAATGAATGATTATCTTTTCGTGAATCAGACAAAAGTTGAAGAGCTAAAACCTCTTGAAGAAATTAAAAGTGATGAACAAAAAACAATATCAGAATCGTAAGAAATTCTTCGAATTATTTTTTAATTATATAAAACGATGACTTTTCATAATCCGGAATATTTAATTTTACTTTTACTGCTGATTCCAGTTGTATTTTGGTATGTGTGGGAAATGCACAAGTCAGATGCGAGTTTGCAGATTTCTTCACATCAAAATCTAAGAAATTTTCCAAAAAGCCGGAAAGTAAAGCTTCGTCATATACCATTCGTGTTTCGTGTACTGGCAATTGCATTTCTGATCGTTGCTTTGGCACGTCCTCAGGCTTCGAACAGCTGGCGGACTGAAAATACGGAAGGAATTGATATCATGTTGGCACAGGATCTTTCGGGTACCATGTTAGCCGAAGATTTGAAACCAAACCGAATTGAAGCATCGAAAGAAGTTGCAAAAGATTTTATTCTTTCGCGTCCGAATGATAATATCGGATTAGTTGTTTTTGCAGCCGAAAGCTTTACACAATGTCCGTTAACGACCGATCATGCAGTTTTAATCAATCTTTTTAATGCTGTGAATTACGGAATGATTGAAGATGGAACAGCAATTGGTTTAGGACTTGCAAACGCGATTAACCGAATTAAGGATGGAAAATCTAAATCAAAAGTTATTATTTTGTTAACGGATGGTTCGAACAATCGTGGAGACATTGCACCCATCACCGCTGCGGAAATTGCAAAAACATTTGGAATACGGATTTATACAATCGGCGTCGGTTCACACGGAATGGTAAATATACCGGTACCAACTCCGTTAGGAATTCAATATCAGCAAATGCAGTCCGAATTCGATGAAAAATCGCTACAGGATATTGCGTCAATGACTGGTGGACAATATTTCCGTGCAACTGATAATTCCAAATTAAGAAGAATTTATCAGGATATCGATAAACTTGAAAAAACGAAAATCAGTGTAAAAGAATATAGTAAAAAAGATGAACAATTTTTTTGGTTTAGTTTGTTAGCTGCCATTTTGTTGTTCTCAGAAATATTGTTGAAAAATACATTTCTCAGGAAAATTCCGTAACAGAATTTTGTTTGAATTGCTTTCTCATTATTAAATTGGTCGGAATTAAAAGTTTTATATTTTCAAATATCGAACAAAAGTTATGTTTAGATTTGCTCATCCCGAATACTTTTTTTTGCTCCTGTTAATACCATTATTAATAGGCGTATACGTATATTCGAATATTAAAAAGAACAGGAATATTAAACATTTTGGAAATCCAGAGTTGTTAGCCGAATTAATGCCCAATGTATCGCATTTCCGACCGGGAGTGAAGTTTTATTTACAACTTTCAGCTTTATTTTTAATAGTTTTTGTACTTGCTCAACCTCAATTTGGTACGAAAGTTGAAAATTCAAAACGGCAAGGAATTGAAGTAATTATCACTTTGGATGTTTCTAATTCGATGATGGCGCAGGATATTCAACCAAGTCGGCTTGAAAAAGCAAAACAGGTTCTTTCAAAGCTGGTGGATGGTATGACGGATGATAAAATCGGATTGATTGTATTTGCCGGAGATGCTTACGTTCAATTACCAATTACAGCAGATTATGTTTCTGCAAAGATGTTTTTGTCGAGCATTTCACCAAAACTGGTACCACGACAGGGAACTGCAATCGGGAGTGCTATTGATTTGGCAATAAAGTCATTCGGACCTAAATCCTCTGCAGGAAGAGCCATAGTTGTAATCACTGATGGTGAAAATCATGAAGATGATGCGGTTGGAGCAGCTAAATTAGCAAATGATAACGGAATTGTAGTTGATGTAATTGGAATGGGAAGTTCCGAAGGAGCTCCGATACCGGTTCCAGGAACCATGAGTTTTTGGAAAGATAATCAGGGAAATGTGGTGGTGTCAAAATTGGACGAGAAAATGTGTAAGGAAATTGCTGATGCCGGAAAAGGAATTTATGTTAGAGCCGATAATTCAAGTAATTCATTTCGAGTAATTGAGAAGGAACTTGGTAAACTAACAAAATCGGATATTAAAGCAACTGTATTTTCTGATTATAATGAACAGTTTCAGTCTTTTGCATTTTTGGCTTTGTTGATTCTTTTGGTCGATTTCTTTATTTTTGATAGAAAAAACAAACGATTGAGTAGGATTAATATATTTAACATAAAGGATAAAGTCACAAAATATTGACAAAAAGAAATTATGATTAGATCCATGAAAAAAATTATTTACATATTGATGATGAGCTTGTTGACTTTTACAGTTGCTGCTCAAAAAGAAAGTGCTGATGTGCGTTCGGGAAATAAAATGTACAAATCCGGCAAATACACCGAAGCAGAAATAGCTTACCGGAAAGGACTTTTGAAAAACCCAAAATCTTTCGAAGCTACTTATAATCTGGGTGATGCACTTTTTAAACAAAAAAAATATCCGGAAGCGCTACAACAATACAATAATGCATTGGCACTTCAACCGGGGAATAAAGAAAAAATTGCAGCTGCCTTTCATAATACCGGTAACTCCTTATTAATGGATAAAAAGATAGAAGAGAGTATTAAGGCCTATGAAATGGCATTAAAAGCTAATCCAAAAGATAATGATACGCGTTATAATTTGGCTTATGCACAGACTTTGCTAAAACAGCAGCAAAAGCAAAATAAGGACAATAAAGATAAAAACAAGGATAAGAATAAGCAAAATAAAGATCAAAAAAAGAAGGATCAAGATAAGAAAGACCAACAAAATAAAGATCAAAATAAAGAACAACAACCGCAACCTCAACAACCTAAAATGTCGAAAGAAAATGCACAGCAGATTCTTGATGCACTGCAACAGGATGAAAAAAAGGCTCAGGATAATGCTAAAAGACAGCAAGTCAGAGGTGTGAAGAAAGCTGAGAAAGACTGGTGATTCTTAGATTTGAAAAGTTTGAAAAGTTTGACGTTTGAAAGGTTTGACGTTTGATGTTTGAAGTTTG
Organism: Bacteroidales bacterium; assembly: GCA_038244215.1. GTDB lineage: Bacteria > Bacteroidota > Bacteroidia > Bacteroidales > Paludibacteraceae > Paludibacter. The sequence continues at coordinate 19,771 of JBBRTR010000038.1, read as the reverse complement.
AAAAGTTTACAGAGAATAAATTAAGAAAAGAACAAGATATAACATGAAGAAAATTTTTATAACATTTACGCTCCTGTTATTGAATATTTTGATTATTCGGGCCGATGAACCGGTTCGTTTTACAGCTTCGGCGCCTTCAACTGTTATTTTGGATCGCACTTTTCAACTCGTTTATTCTGTAAATGCAACAGGAAAAGAACTGAGACCACCAGAATTTAATAATTTTGATGTTTTAGCCGGACCTTTTCAGTCTCAAAGTTCAAGTATACAGATTATAAACGGTAAAACAACATCTTCTGTAAGTATTTCATATACATATACTTTACAAGCTCAGAAAACCGGAACATTTACAATTTCTTCAGCAAGTATTACGGTTGGTGGACAAAAATACACCTCCAACGGAGTATCCATAAAAGTGCTACCTGCAGATGCAAGTTCATCTTCCAAATCTCAAAATGGTCAGTCTTCTTCGACAAATAATCAATCTATTTCCAGTGATAATGTATTTATCAAAACGAGCGTTTCCAAAACGAATGTTTATGAGCAGGAAGCAATACTGGTGACGTATAAGCTTTATACTCTGGTGGATGTGATTCAATGTGCAAACAAAAAAATGCCTGATTTCAATGGATTTATGAAACAGGATTTGGATCAATCACAGAATAAACAGTTTTCGTACGAAAATTCTAATGGAAAAAATTATGGCACAGTAGTACTTTATCAGGTTTTACTATATCCGCAACATTCCGGTGTGATTACTATTGATCGAGCAGTTTTTGAAGCGGTTGTCCGGGTTCAGAATAAGACTGCCTCTCGAAGTATTTTTGATGATTTCTTTGATTCTTACACGAATGTTTCAAAAATGATTACTGCACCTGCGGCTACAATTACCGTAAATATGCTTCCATCGAATAAACCGGCTTCCTACAGCGGAGCTGTCGGTCGTTTTTCGATGAATTCAAACATTACCGCTGAAAATGTAAAAGCGAATGATGCAGTGACGATAAAAGTGAATATTTCAGGTGAAGGAAATATGAAACTTATTAAAAATCCTGATTTAAAATTTCCTGATGGCTTTGAATTATATGATCCGAAAGTAAATAATAACTTTAAAACCAGCTCTTCCGGTATTTCAGGAACAAAATCGATCGAATATTTATTTATTCCTCGTCATTCCGGCGATTTTCAAATTCCTGCTGCCCAATTTTCATATTTTGATGTACATGATAGATCGTATAAAACTTTAAGTACACCGGTTTATAAATTACATGTGTCTAAAGGAGTTGGAGGAGATAATCCAACTGTTGTGAGCAATTATATTGACAAAGAAGATGTTAAGCAAATAGGAAAAGATATCCGTTATATTCAGACTGATAACATAACGCTTTCAAAAGATGAAGATTCGATTTTTGGAACGATGGAATTCTGGATGATGTATTTAGTTCCCTTATTTGTTGCCATTGTGCTGTTTTTGTTCTTTAGAAAGCAAGCTAAAGACAATTCAAATATAAATCTGGTAAAGAATAGGAAAGCCAAAAAAGTGGCTCAAAAACGCTTGAAACTGGCTGAAAAACTATTGTCTGAAGGGAATAAAGAAAAATTTTATGAAGAAGTTTTGAAAGCTGTTTGGACTTATTTGAGTGATAAATTATCGATTCCGGTTTCGTCACTTACAAAAGAACATATTCAAACAGAACTTTCCTTAAATAATATTGATGAAACGCTTATCAATAAATTACAAGAAATTTTAAATACTTGTGAATTTGCGCGTTATGCTCCAAATACAGGACAACAGGAAATGGGTAATTTATATGCTGATACTATAAATGCAATCAGTGAAGTAGAACAATCGTTCAAAAAACGTTAATTTAAACTCAGAATATTACTATGAAACGAATTTTATTTGTCATAACCATCATTTTGAGTTATACATTGTCTGTTCATGCTGAGTCGGAGGTTTTGAAACAGGCAAATAATTTGTATGCCAAAGGTCAGTTTGCTGAAGCTGCAAAGCAATACGAAAAAATAATCTCAACTGAAGGTGTTGCACCCGAATTATATTTCAATTTGGGAAATGCATATTTCAAGTCAAACGAAGTAGGACGTTCAATTTTGAATTATGAACGGGCTTTGCGTCTTGATCCTTTATTTGAAGATGCCAGAGTTAATCTGGAACTTGCGCAGCAAAAGGTTGTTGATAATATTGTTCAGATGCCGACATTTTTTCTGGGTAGATGGATTGAAACACTCATTAAACTTTTATCTTCGAATCAATGGGCATATACAGGTTTGGTTTTATTTATATTCAGTCTGATTTTTGCTTTTGTTTTTATCTTTGGTTCGTCATATCAATTACGAAAGATTTCGTTTTACATTGCAACTTTCTTCGTGATTATTAGTCTGGCTTCTGTTGTTTTTTCTGGAATTCGCAAAGAACAACTTATAAATCATCAAGATGCAATTGTTATGACTGGCGTTGTTAGTGTAAAAAGCTCTCCTGACCGCAGTGGGACTAATCTATTTGAACTGCACGAAGGTACAAAAGTTAGTATCAAAAGCACGTTGGGAAACTGGACGGAAATTAAACTTGGAAATGGAAATATCGGTTGGGTTGAACAACAGAATATTGAAAAAATCTAGTTGCTCTGTAGAATCAATTACAAAACTAACACTTTACAAAAATGTATATTTTCGAATCTCTGAAAGCATTTGACACAAGTCTGTTTCTTTTGCTGAATGGTTTACATTCAGGTTTTTTCGATGGTGTTATGTTTGCTTTTAGTGCGAAGTTTACTTGGGTTCCGTTTTATATTTCAATCTTATATGTCGTTATAAAACAATGGAAATCAAAGTCTGTTTGGATAATTACAGCCTTGATTTTATGCATTGTGATTTCCGATCAGGTTTCGTCGGGAATAATTAAAGAATTGGTCCAGCGTCCACGACCTTCACATGCCGAAAATTTGAAAGGTTTAGTTCATTTGGTAAGGGATTATGATGGTGGTAGGTTTGGGTTTGTTTCTTCACATGCTGCCAATACCTTTGGTTTCGCCTTACTCTCTTCACTCATTTTCAGGCGTAAATCTTACATAATCAGCACTTTCAGTTGGGCTGCAATAATTGCTTATTCCCGAATTTATCTTGGAGTTCATTATCCGTTTGATATTTTGGGCGGAATCATAGTTGGTGTATCAGCAGCAATATTTTTATTCTTGTTATTAAAAAAATATCGTCCAAATGTACTTAATTCAGAGAAAAAGATATCAGATTTAGAAACAATAATTCCTGAGATTACATTAGGAATTTCTCTGATCGGAATTATTTTTTATAGCCTTTTCCTCTTTCAATAATGAAATAAATTTCCTGTTTTTCGGATTGAAATCATACAGCCGACTGAATTTCCGTACAATTCACCAAAATCAGCACCAACCGAACAACCAACTTCCAGATTCAATAGTTTTGGGAATTGTTTATTGACTTCTAATAACATGGATGTGTTTTGAATCATATTAGAATAAGGCATATTGTAGCTTCCATAATTTTTACTCAAAGAACTCAACAACTTATAATTATATCCTGATATATTTCCTTCAATTCCAATATGATGAACCTGAACCCGATTGTTTTCAAAAACAGGAGAGCCGTCTTTATTATAAAATGGAGAAGAAATAAATGGAGTTCCAAGACTTCTGGAATAATAACTCCAACCGTTTTGATAAACACTGTTATTAAAATAGGAATCGTTGCCTCCGTAAATTAAACCGTCCCGATCATGATAAGGTCCTGACTGGTCTGTAGTATTCAGATACTCATAAACAAGTCCTTGAATGAACGGAAAATGTTTATTACGAATGGATATTCCCCAAAGTCCATCAGGTTTGTTTTTTGAAAGCCATAAATATTTAATGGGTCCATCTTCATTTACATTTTGCCAGTAGGCTCCTATCTTAAAATCTGCTAAATCAACGTCCAACCTCATACTTTGAGAAATAATATGATTTCCCAAAGCATTTAATTGATCAGTCGTTAAAGCATCAGAATTTCCTGATCTTCCCAAAAAAATGGAAACATAATCACGAAAGCCATGTGGTTGTTGTGATTGGTTTTGTCCGAGAATATATCCGCCCCATTGAGCCACGTGGTCCAACCCATATTGGAGATGAACCGGCAAATTTCCACCCATTCGACCATACAGATACTTTTGATGGAGAAACACATCGGTGTTGTAAGAAGTATTATTAAACCAACCGTGAACCAAAGCAACTTTAAATTCAAGAAAACCATATGTAAACGGAACCGGAATAAAATGTTCTATTCCAATAGTTATTTTGGGCATAGGACGTGCGTTTCTCGATAAAAGTAAACCTCCGCTAGAAAGTGTTGAATCTTGATTTCCCAGGTTTTCTTCTCGAGCTCCCACAATTAAGTCAAATACAAAAAATTTCGCTTTTCCATATAATTCATGAAAATAAATCTGTGTTGTTTGTGGTTCGGATTGAAGAAGTAAATCGGCTTTAAAACCGTAATGGAATATACTTTTCTTTTGGCTGAAATCCTTTTCAATTCCAGCCATTAAACTTGTACTCAAAGGATTTGATGAAATTTTCCCATATTGATCACTCTGCAACCAAAAAGGAGCATAAGTTCCGCTTGAAGTCAGCCCGTAAAATTTAAGATTATATTTTATTGTATCATTTTGAGCCTGTAAGAAGGCAGGAAAAAGAATTATTAAAAATGATATTTTAATAATTTTCAAATAAATCTTTTTAAAGTTTAGTTTTGAATTCATGAAGTCTAATTTTATCAAGGTTTAAAACTCCATAAATCATTATTAACTGTACTGTCATTATCTCCAAAACCAATATAACCTGTTCCATCAATTACAAAAGCTATTGCATTAGTGCGATTACCATTCGGGATATTTCCTCGTTTGTACCAAACATCACGTTCGGCATCGTATTCCAAAATATCCGAAAAAGTTCTCCCTCCGGTTAAATCTCCGGCAAAATGCATTCCGCTTGATACAAAAAAACGATTTTTAATTGTTAGTGCAACCGCATTGTCTCGACCATCATCCGGCATGGATTTGAGTTTTTTCCAGTTCCCATTTGAAGGTGAAAATTTCCACCAATCGTTTTGACAATTTGTATGAAATCCGGTTCCAAAATAAACCTGATTTCCATTTGTGCATGCCACTGCTCCAAAACGCGAAAATCCTGGAAAAGTGTTTAATAATGTCCACTTATTTACTTCAGGATCATAACTCCAAAATTCTCTGGTAAAAGTATAACCATCAAATCCCGAACCAACGATTATCTTGTTTTCATATACAAAACAGACGCTTCCATCCGTTGCAAAAATTGGAAAATCTGCTTTACGAGTCCAACTGTCCGAAACCGGGTTGTACATCCAAAAATCCTTAAAATAAGCATTTCGATCATCATAAATACTCTTTTTTAAATCAAAACCTAATCCTACATATGCTTTTCCATTAACCGTTTCTGCCATTGCTTTTACGCGTGCAACTCCTGGAAATGTGGCTTTTTCAGTCCAATGGTTAGTTTCCGGATTATATTCCCAGCAATCATTAAGTGGACCGGTTTTGTCGGTATTTCTACCCAACGCAACATAGCCTCTGCCATTAATAACAAAAGAAACTGCTGCTGAACGTCCGATTCCCGGCATGACAGATTTTTTTGTAAAATCAATTTGAGAATAAGGTGAAACGGCTGCATCATTGCATGAAAATAAAAACAGACTGAATATCAAGCCTGTTAATGCATAAAAATATTGTTTGCGAATTTTCATGTTTTGAATCAGATTTAAGCAATGAGCATAAAATATTGTCGTATTAATAATTTTGTAACACGTTTATAATAAGTCAGTTCTTAAATAGTAAATGGTAAATTCTTAAATGGTAAATATTTAAATCCGTACTTCGATGCCTTTTTCTTTTAAAAATAATTTTAATTCAGGAATCCCGATTTCTTTATAATGAAAAATGCTGGCCGCCAATGCAGCATCAGCTTTTCCTACGTTGAAAACATCGACAAAATGTTCCATTGTACCTGCACCACCACTTGCAATAACCGGCACATTGACCGCTTCCGAAACTGCTTTTGTAATATCCAGAGCAAATCCATCTTTGGTTCCGTCGTTATTCATCGAAGTCAATAAAATTTCTCCTGCACCAAGTGCAACGGCTTGTTTTGCCCATTCAATCGTTTTAATATCTGTTGGAATTCTACCACCGTTCAGAAAAACATACCATTCACCGTCAATAAACTTTGTGTCAATAGCCAAAACGACGCACTGACTTCCGAATTGACTGGCTAAATCACTTATTAATTGTGGATTACGAACTGCTGATGTATTTACCGAAATTTTATCCGCACCGCAGGCTAAAAGAACCGAAACATCTTCAACGCTCGAGATTCCACCACCTACTGTAAATGGAATATTAATTTGTTTTGCAATGCGAGTTACGAGTTCCGATAAAGTTTTACGTTTCTCGTTCGTTGCTGTAATATCCAGAAAAACAAGTTCATCAGCTCCCATTTTGGCATATAGTGCACCCAATTCCACCGGATCGCCGACATCAATTATATTCTCAAAATTAATTCCTTTTACTGTTTGTCCGTTTTTAATATCGAGACAAGGTATAATACGTTTTGTTAACAATTTGTGATCGATTTATAATTATTAATAATTTAGTTATAGTTCCACCTTCAACGCTGTCATATCTTCATTCCAACCGCTAAGTTTCACATTTTCAATTGTGTTCACCGAATTTTTATCATATAATTTTTCAACACGTACATAATTTTCGGTAAATCCAGTCATTTTGTCGTTATCATGCCGACTTTCCCACAAAACAGATGCCTTTTTACTGATTTGTTTTTCATAAAATATTTTCAGTTTTTCATCTGAAATTTCATGCAATACATCGCTTCGTCTTTTTCGTTCCTGGTTTGACACTTTGTGATCAATTTCAAGCATTTTTGTTCCTGCACGTTCCGAATAACTGAATACGTGCAATTGGGAAATATCAAGCGAAGAAACAAATTCCTTTGCTTTTTCAAATTCCTCATCTGTTTCTCCTCGAACACCCACAATCACATCGACACCGATAAATGCATCAGGTAGAACTTTTTTGATAGTTTCAACTTTAGCCGCAAAAAGCTCAATATCATACTTTCGCTTCATCAGTTTAAGTACTACATTTGATCCCGATTGCAACGGTATATGGAAATGTGGCATAAAGTGATTACTTTTTGACACAAAATCAATTATCTCGTCGGTCAAAAGATTGGGTTCGATGGATGAAATACGGAATCGGATTTCGTTGGGTAAATTATCAAGGGCTTTGACTAAATCAAAAAAGTTTTCACCGGTTGATTTTCCAAAATCGCCGGTATTTACTCCCGAAAGCACAATTTCTTTTGCACCTTCAGAGATTGCTTGCTGAGCTATTTCGACAGTTTCAGCAATGCTGGCATTCCGACTACGACCGCGTGCAAATGGAATGGTGCAATACGTACAGAAATAATCGCAGCCATCCTGTACTTTTAGAAAAAAACGGGTGCGATCGTCGTGAGAACTTGAGATTTTGAATTCTTTTACTGTTTGAATTTCTGAACGATGTATTTTAACCTCTGAATTTTCATCAGCTTTATTCAGATAATCAAGAATACTGAATTTTTCGTTTGCTCCTAAAACTAAATCAACGCCTTCAATTTTTGCAATTTCGTCAGGTTTCAATTGTGCGTAACATCCCGTAACAACCATAATTGCATTTGGATGTTGCCGATTTAAACGGTTTATGGCCTGACGGCATTTGTGATCAGCAGTATCCGTAACCGAACAAGTATTGATTATACACACATCAGCTTGTTCGCCGGGACGAACTTTAGAAAATCCTTCATCAATTAATTGTTTGCCAATCGCCGATGTTTCAGCAAAATTCAACTTGCAACCTAAGGTGTGAAACGCTACTTTTTTATTATTAAACAGTGAATTATCAATCATTTTGAATTAAAAAATATACGAGTGTAAAGGTAGTAAAAATTGTTGTTATGATTTTTAGTGTATTTGTAGTTAAAAAGATACCCACCAGTAGAGAAAACTTTATTATATCTGTATTTCTCTTTATTTAATTTCTTAATTCAATAAATACAAACCGTTTTCAAAATCCTAATATTTTTTAACGGTCTGTCATTCCCATCAGTTTTCACTTTAGAAATTTTCTCTACCACATCCATTCCACTGATTACTTCTCCAAAAACTGTATAACTACCATCCAAATGAGGAGTTCCACCGATTGTTTTATAGTCGTTTCGTTGTTGTTCTGTGAATTTGTAAGTTGGATTTGTTTCGATTTTGTTTTCAACTACGGAAAGAATCGAATCTCGTAATTGGTCGAGTTTTGTTTGATTTCGTTCTGATTGATATTGTTTTACAATATTAATCTTTGTATTGAGAATTTTCTGAAATAATCCGGCTTCTAACTTTTTCTTGTTATTTTCTTCCATCGCATTCAAATCATCATCAGTAAACTTTTTCCCAACAACAATGTAGAACTGACAACCCGAAGATGCTTTTAGAGGATTTATATCGTCACCTTCTCGAGCAGCCGCCAAAGCTCCATATTTATGATAATATTTTGGATAAACGAACTCGGCTGGAACTGTATATCCTACATCGCCAGCACCTAACAGAACCCCCGATTTTGCTTTTCTTGAATCAGGGTCACCTGTCTGAATCATGAAATCTTTAATAACCCGATGAAATAAGTCACCATTGTAAATTCCCTGATTCAGAAGTTTTGAGAAATTTGTTCTGTGTTTCACGGTTTCAGGATAGAGTTTCATGGTTATATTTCCGTAATTTGTTTCAAAACGGACTTCAGAATACTGATCTTTTTTCACAGCACAGGATTGGGCTATAAAGAAAATGATAATTAAAATTAATATTCCATTCTTTTTCATTTAGCTTTAAATTTTGAGTTTAATTCTTTGCATTTAAATGGAACAAAAGTACAGAATTTAATCTTCCATTAAAAAAACTTTTGACTAAAAATAAGAAAAGGTGCCGATAACACTAATAATTTTATATTTTTGCAGTACTAAATTCAAAGTTGATAAAAATGTACGAATCTTTACTTCAGTTAGATCCAATTCGGATAAACTTTTCTGCATCCGGAATGCATGTAATTAATATCGTTTTGGGCTTTATTATGTTCGGAGTTGCTTTAGGGCTTAAGCCAAAGCAATTTACATCTATGATAAAGAGTCCAAAATCGGCAATTGTTGGATTGACTTCGCAAGTGATTGCGCTTCCACTAATGACTTTTCTGCTCGTTATTGCTTTGAATAAATACATTACTCCAACGGTGGCTATGGGTATGATTCTGGTTGCAGCCTGTCCCGGAGGGAATATTTCAAATTTCATGACTTCGTTTGCCAAAGCAAATACCGAGTTATCTATCGGATTAAGTGCCTCAACAACGTTGTTTGCAACGATTACAACGCCGTTTAATTTCGCATTTTGGGGAAGTCTGTATATGAATTTTATAAGTCACAGAACTCCAAGTGCCATTTTGAAACCTTTGGTAATTGATAATGCGCAAATGTTTCAGACAGTATTCATTTTATTGGGAATTCCACTGATTCTGGGAGTATTATTTGCTAAATACCTACCTAAAGCAACTGAGAAATTAAAAAAGCCAATTCAATATATTTCAATTGTGTTTTTTGTAGCCATTGTTGTTCTGGCATTTACAAATAACCTAAATTTATTTTTGAAATATATTTATTATATTTTCCTGATTGTGTTGGCACATAACCTTTTAGCTTTTCTGACCGGTTTTACACTTGGAACAATTTTTAAAGTGCCCGAAATTGACAGACGTACAATAACGATTGAAACTGGAATCCAGAATTCAGGATTGGGATTGGTTTTACTTTTCAATACAAAAATCTTTCCTGAAGATATGGCTTTGGGAGGAATGCTTTTTATTACTGCCTGGTGGGGAATATGGCATATAATTTCGGGCTTGAGCATTTCAACATATTGGTCGAGACATGCTCCAAAGGAAATTAAAAATTGACGAATAGGAAATAGAATGCTCATGTCAAAAATCTACGATTTTACTCTATCTTACAATCTGACAAAAACATATGTAAATTTTATGTTTAAACGTTATTACGGTGAATTCATCGTAGTGGGTCGGGAGAATATCCCAAAAGATTGTCCGATAATTTTTGCACCCAACCATACCAATGCGTTGATGGATGCATTGGCTATTATGAATGTTGTTCCACCTGAATTACCTGTAGTTTTTCTTGCCAGAGCAGATATCTTTAAAAATAGTTTTGCTGCAAAAGTATTGAAATTCACGAAGATAATGCCTGCATTCAGGATGCGTGACGGTGTTGAAAATTTGGGGAAAAATGCTGAAATATTTGATCGTTGTGTTGAAGTTCTACTAAATAATAAGGCTTTAGGAATTATGCCTGAAGGCAATCAGGAGATTGAAAAGAAAATTCGACCCTTGGTAAAAGGCATTTTCAGAGTGGCATTTGATGCACAACAAAAGTTTGAAAATAAAGGTGAAGTAAAAATCATTCCAATTGGAATGGATTACGGCAATATTGTAAAATCGGGTAAACACATTATTATTTCTATTGGAAAGCCGATTGAAGTATCTGATTATATGTCAGAATATGCAGAAAATCCTGTTGGTGCTACCAACAAAATCAAAAATAAATTGTATGAAGATTTATGTAAACTGACTCTTAATCTGGCAACTGAAAAGTATTACGATTGCTTTGAAACAGTTACTCATGTTGCAAATAAGGCGTTTGTCGATAAATATAAATTACAGGATATTACCATATTTCGTTTTAAAGCACGACAAAAAATTGCTGAGAAATTAATTGAAATAGAAAATGCTGAACCGGATAAAATGAAGCAAATCTGTAAGTTATGTGCAGAATATGAAACTAAAAAATCCGAATTGAAATTAAAAGACTGGGTTTTAGAGAAAGCACCTTTCAATACGCTGAATTTAATTTTTGATAGTATAAATATTGTAACTTCAGCTCCGTTATTTTTTGCCGGCTTTTTATTGAATTTTTTACCATTCTTAAGTCCGGTTTTTATCCGTAAGTATATTTTCAAATCTAAATATGAAGGGTTTTTTAGCTCTCTACAATTTGGCTTGGGAATTCTGATATTTCCTGTATTTTATTTTCTGCAAACGCTGGCATTTTATTTAATTTTCCCTTTTCCTTGGTGGGTAACACTAATTTTTTTCATATGTCAGTATCCGTTGGGCAAGATTGCTCTAAAATGGAATGAAACGTTTAAGAAATTACTTGGCAAATTCAGATTTGTAAATTTAAAAAAATCAAAACCAACTATTCTTCAACAAATTGTAGATGTAAGGACAGAAATTATAAATCTAGTAATCGAATAATTTTAAAAAAAATCAATTCAATGTTGGTAACCCGGAAACCGTAGAGCTGAATCGGTCAGACAATACCTGATTTCCAATGGAATTGAATGCGTGACTACACAGGGTTATGGCAATACCTAGCTTCCAATAAAACTAGCACGGGCAAAGCATTGAACAGACGTGTTGAATTTGTAGTTACTTTTGAAGATGTAAAAACAGAATAAGAAATATTAACTTGAAAATAAGGGAATTGATAGTTCAATTCCCTTATTTTTTGCAAAAAAATGAAACAAATGATGGAGAATTGCTTCAGTTTTAATACTTTTGTACTCTATTTTTGGGAAAAGCACATTTTGAAATTAAAAAAATATAAACGAGATAAAAGATTACAATGGGAAGAGCGTATGAATATAGGAAAGCAACTAAAATGAAACGTTGGGGCAATATGGCCCGCGTATTCACAAAGTTGGGAAAACAAATAACTATTGCAGTTTTGGAAGGTGGACCTGATCCAGACACAAATCCACGTTTACGGATGGTAATTCAGACTTCCAAGAAAGAAAATATGCCAAAAGAGAACGTTGATCGTGCAATTAAAAAAGCTGTTTCGAGAGATGAATCTGCCTACAAAGAAGTTGTTTACGAAGGTTATGGCCCGAATGGAATTGCGATTGTGGTGGAAACTGCTACTGATAATCCGACGCGTACAGTGGCTAATGTCCGAAGTTATTTCAATCGTAATGGCGGATCATTAGGAATAACCGGGTCGTTACAATTTCTGTTTGACCACAAATGTGTTTTTAAAGTCACTGCAAAACCCGGAGTATCAATTGAAGATATGGAACTGGAACTCATTGATTTTGGTGTCGACGAATTAGTTGAGGATGAAGATGGTATCGTTCTGTATGGCGATTTTCAAAACTATTCGTCAATTCAAAAATACCTCGAAGAAAATGAATTTGAAATTTTAAGTGCTGAATTCGAACGGATTCCAAATGACATGAAAGAACTGAATGAAGAACAAAAAGCTCAGGTTATGAAGCTGATTGAAAAGATTGAAGACGACGAAGATGTTCAGAATGTTTTCCATAACATGGTTGAATAGATTGATATAAATAGTTTCAACACACCGAATATACTAACAAGAGTCGCTTCTTTTATGGATGCGGCTCTTGTTGTGTTTAAAAGTTCGAGTATTTTTGAAAAGTTCAGTCTTTTTTTTTAATAGGATTTGAATCGCATTAATCAAACCTAAAAGATTAAACTTTTTTCATTTTTCCGTTGTTAATACATTAATTACAACTGATTAACCGATTGGAAAATCCTAAACAACTAAAAAAAGACAAAATGAAAAAAATCGTTTCACTACTAACCGTGTTTGCAATTACAGCAATTTCTTTGGCTCAGAATACGTACACGATGGATAAAAATCATTCTAGATTATCCTTCAGCGTTAAACACATGGGAATTTCTCATGTAGAAGGGAATTTTAAAACATTTGATGTAACGGTAATTTCTTCGAAAGATGATTTTTCGGATGCGAAAATCGAACTGACCGTTGATGTAAAATCTATCAATACCGAAGTTACAATGAGGGATAACGATTTGCGTAGTCCGAACTGGTTTGATGCTGAAAAATATCCAACTTTGACTTTTAAAAGTACTGATTTTAAAAAAGTGGATGGCAATCAATACTTGCTCTCCGGTAATATCACGATACATGGGATTACAAAACCGATTTCATTTAATGTGGAATATAACGGGAAAGTTCAAAATCAGAAAACGAAGAAATATATCTGTGGATTTACCATTACCGGAAAATTAAACCGCAATGATTTCGGTGTGGGTAAACCAAACTCACTTACTGTTGGAGATGAAATAAAATTGGAATCGAACGTGGAATTTGGGATAAATTAAGAATAAAGTTAGAATTTAGAACAGAAAACCGGATTAGTCCTAAACTGATTCGGTTTTTTATTTCTCCTTCATTCTCGCCAGATAAACCATTACCACCACCGTCATTGCTCCACTCAAAATAAACAATGTTTTAGCTCCCAAACTGTACCAAATAATCCCTGCCAACGAACTGGCTACCATGGTGCATAGGCTTTGAAATGCTGAGAAAGTACCGATAGCTGTAGCCGTATCTTTTTTGTCGGTGATATTGCTTATCCACGCTTTTGAAACGCCTTCGGTGGCCGAAGCATAAAGACCATAGATAAAAAATAACCCGAGAAATATGTACAGATTGGTATTGACTGAAAAACCAAAATAGACCACTGAAAATAGACCAAGTCCTATGATAAACATGCGCTTCAGACCAATTTTATCAGCAATAGATCCGACAGGGAAAGCAAATAATGCGTACACCAGATTGTAGAAAATATAAATACCAATTACATGTGTGTCGTTTAGTCCGGCATCTTTGGCTTTTAATAATAGAAATACATCCGAACTGTTGAACAAAGTAAAAAGAAGTAATCCGATTAACAACTGGCGGTAGGCAGCCGGACTTTGTTTCCAGTATTTAAGAAAGGAAAAGAACGAAACTTTTTCATGAGTAGGAGGGAGTGTTTTTTTCTTTTCTTTCAAAAGAAGTGTGGTGATAATAGCCAGAACTCCCGGAATAAAGGCGATATAGAAAAGTGTAATATAATTTCCTGGATGGAAATAAAGGTAAACTAACGCCAACGTTGGACCGATGGCAGCACCAACGGTATCCATAGCACGATGAAATCCGAAAACAGTTCCTTTCGTTTCGGGTGTGGCTTCATCGGACAAAATGGCATCACGTGCTCCGTTACGAATTCCTTTTGCAAAACGATCCATAGTGCGGACGAAGAAAATCCAGACAGGATACGTGAAAAAAGCTATCATCGGCTTGGCAATGGAGCTCAAAATATAACCGGCTTGTACAAATGGCAACCGTTTGCCTGTTGCATCCGAAAGTTTTCCGAAATAACCTTTGCTCAATCCTGCCGTTGCTTCAGCTAAACCTTCTAAAATGCCGATAGCTACAATGGAAAAACCGATACTTTTCAAATAAATCGGCATGACCGGATAAAGCATTTCGCTGGCCACGTCGGTAAATAAACTCACTACCGACAAAATCCAAACTACCCGTGAGATTTTTTTGAACATATTCTATAAATTTAGCCTTACCCGACATCTCCGAGGGGAAGGAGAAAAGCCCCTCTAATGGAGGGGTTGGGGAGGTTTTAGTCTATTTCCAATTGCAATCCATTTTTCAGAATATCAAGTGCAGGATTTTGTTCGGCCATGATTTTGTATCGTTCTTCTGGTGTATTAGCCCGTTGTAATTCGGTTTCCTCAGCAATCTTAATTGTCATTTTCACTTTGGAATTTTTCAGTCCCGAATGAATAAACTGTATGATATCCGGTTGTAAACGAATCAATTCCTTTTCCTGAAAGACATTACTGACCGTTACTTCAAAGCTGATTTCAGAAGTTAAATGTGGTGTGGTGCTTTGAATAAAACTACTCATGCGTCCTTGTTTTGGAATGGTTTCAGAAAATTGATGCCATACCCGTAATAAATCATCCGACGAGAAAAGCTGATTCAATGATTCGATAGGTTCTGAAACAACACTAGCCTGATTTTCAACAGGCTGAGTTTTTATTAATGCAGGTGCAGAAATAGAAATACTCCCCGGACGCTGAAAAGTAGGCTTTGTTTCAGTAGTTGTTTCTTTCGGTTTACTTGTTACATCGGATTTGGAAACCAGAGTTGGATTTTCATTTGATGTTGTGTTTGCTGATTTTATTTCAGGATTAGCCGAGTTATCAACCTGAATCTTTTGAATAGGTTGTGGCTTAGAATCAGAAGTTATTGATTTTTTTTTTTCATCCGTAAGTTGACACATACGGATTAAAGCCAGTTCCACCAACAGACGTTTGTTCTTACTTTGCCGGTAATCTATATCGCAATCATTGGCAATTTTCAAGGCCTGAAAAATAAATTCAGGTGAGCAAAGTCTTGCCTGTGATTTGTAACGTTCGCCAATGTCAGCACCTACTTCAAGTAATTGAATGGTTTCCGGATCTTTGCTCACCAACACATCGCGGAGGTGCAAACTGAGGCCGGTAATAAAATGATGTCCATCAAATCCTTTATTCAATACATCGTTGAAAATCAGTAAGGATTGGCTTACTTCGCCTTTTAATAATGATTCTACTAGGCGGAAATAATACTCATAATCTAATACATTCAGATTCTCAATTACGCCCTGATAAGTTATAGTATTACCACAAAAACTGACCAACTGATCAAAAATGGACAGTGCATCACGCATTCCGCCATCACTTTTTTGTGCAACCACATTTAATCCATTCACATCGACCGTAACGCCTTCTTTTTCAGCCACCATTTGCAGATGTTTTACCGTGTCGGCCACAGTAATCCGGTTGAAATCGTAAATCTGACAACGCGAAAGAATAGTTGGAATAATTTTATGTTTTTCTGTTGTTGCCAGAATAAAAATGGCATGGGCCGGTGGTTCTTCCAGTGTTTTCAGAAAAGCGTTGAAAGCAGCTGTCGAAAGCATGTGAACTTCATCAACAATATAAACGCTGTATTTACCAATTTGGGGCGGTATGCGCACCTGTTCAATCAAATATTTGATATCATCTGTACCATTATTGGAAGCGGCATCGAGCTCGTGAATGTTGTACGACCGTTGTTCATTAAATGAAACACAGGATTCACATTCGTTGCAGGCTTCAAAATCTGCAGTCAGATTCTGGCAGTTTATGGTTTTTGCAAAAATACGTGCACAAGTTGTTTTCCCTACTCCACGTGGGCCACAAAACAAATAAGCATGAGCCAAATGATTGCTTTTGATCGCATTTTTGAGCGTGGTGGTTAAAGCTGATTGACCTACAACCGAATTGAAAGTTTGTGGACGGTATTTACGGGCCGAAACAATGAAATTATCCATAAATCGAAATCTTTTTCTGCATTTGATTGCAAATATACTGAAAAAAAACGTTCATTTCATCAAAAAAAAAGATTTATCAAAAAAAAGAAGGTTCATATTATTTGCTTACCTTTGTCAACCATTTTCGAGTTGTTTTGTTGTAAAACACTATTCTGAAATGTATTGAATATTATGGCAAGTAATGTAAGTAAAGGTTTTAGAATCAAGAAGATATTTTTAAATAAGTATCTGATTGTTTTTGTGATTTTTACCGTTTTTGTTACTTTTTTCGACGAACATAATTTGATTAATCGTTGGCGATCACACCAGAGAATCAACAGAATGGAAAAAGAGATGAAGTTTTATCAGGACGAAATTAAGGCCACAAAACAGAAAAAAATGGAACTTCAGTCGAGCGACCAGAATCTGGAGAAATTTGCTCGTGAACATTATTACCTGAAAAAAGATAACGAAGATATTTTTATTATAAACGAATAATGCAAAAACAAATCACGAAGTCACTGTATATCGGTGGTGCTTCTTTCGCTTTAATTGGTGCTGTAAGTCAACTTTTTGATTGGACTTATGCACCTTATATTTTTTCAATTGGAGCAGCCATTTTAATCTATTTTCCATTGAAGCTGGTTATGGATGTAAAAAATGCCGATATCCGACAGAAACGTTTGGCACGATCCGGTTTGTTTTCAGCTTTATTGTTGGGTTTAGCCGCTTATCTTATGTTTACCCATTCAAATCTTTGGGTTATGGCAATACTGATTTATGCACTTTCCACATTATTTCTTTCATTCAGAGGCGCTGAAAAATAAGTACTTACATTTTATCACATAAAAAATACGCATTACTTTTTGAAGTAATGCGTATTTTTTTAATCTGTTCGACGCTCGCTTATTTTTTTGCGCAACGTTCGTTCAATAATTTGGTTACTTCTGCAGTGATATCATATCCTTTATCGGCATAAAGCACATTATCATTCGAAGTATTACTCATAATCATTTGATATTTATGCTCTTTATTAAATTCTTTCATGAATTTATTAATGGTATCGCGAAGTTGTTCACTCATTTTTTGTTGAACCTGAACCAATTGCTGACTTAATTTGCCATCCAGTGCTTGCAAATCCTGTTGTTTTTTCTGTAGTCTAACTTGTTCCTGCTGAGCTCGTTCGCGACTTAAAAAAGCATTGTTTTCAAGTTTATGTTGAAATTCAGCCATTTCTGTTTGTAATTGACGGGCTTGTGAATTAATTGTTAACCTGGAATCTTCCTGTTTCTTAATTAATGATTCATTTGATTCTTTTGCAAAAGTGTAATTCAATAATAATGAATCTACATTAATGTAAGCGATGGGGAGTTTGCTTGTACATACGGTGTCTTTCCCGGTTACAATCTGCTGGGTAGAGCTAGTTGATTTATTACTTAAAACTAAAACAAACAATACTACAACTGCAATTGCCAAAATGGCATTCATAATGAGTGATACGTTTTTCATTCGCTTTTTTCTATTAATAATTTTTTGTTACATCATCTACCATATCGGACACATCCATCCGTTTTGATTTTTTTTGTGCGTCCCTGTCCTGTGTAGTGGCACAGTTTATTCCTTTGTCGCGTAAAGCTTTATTCCCTCCAATATGTATGTTTGGAAATTTACCGCTTTTGACAAAAAAGATACGTAATCCTAAGAATAAGACAGCGATAAACAATAAGATAGCTGAGATTAATATTGTGATAAGCATATTATTGTCCTTTTAAAATCGAATACAAAGATAATTTTTTTAAAACAGAACAATACGAAGCAGGTTCAATTTTTAGTAAAAAGAATGTTTCATTGTATATATTAACTGAATATTGTATTTTGTTCTCAGATTAGATAATTTAAAGGCTGAAAAATGACACAAAAAAAACCGACGAACAATCTAATTGTCAGTCGGTATTTTTTCTTTCTCTGAGACTTTAAAAGCGATCCGAAACAATTTTCCAGTCTACTAAATCCCAAAGTGCAGCTACATAGTCTCCTCTACGATTTTGGTAATCAAGGTAGTAGGCGTGTTCCCAAACATCAAAAGTCAAAAGTGGAGTCAATCCACGAGTGATCGGATTGCCGGCATTGCTTTCTTTTGAAATTGATAATTTGTTGTCATCATCTTTCACCAGCCAGGCCCAACCTGAACCAAAAACTGAAACCGCAGATTTGTTGAACTCAGCTTTGAAATTATCCAATGATCCCCAACATGCATCAATTGCTTTTAGTAATTTTTCCGAAGGAGTATTACCACTATTAGGTGTCAATGATAGGAAATAGAAAGTGTGATTCCAGATTTGAGCAGCATTATTAAAAATAGGGCCTTCTGATTTTTTTACAATTGATTCCAGATCAGAATTTTCAAACTCAGTTCCACCTACCAGACCATTCAAATTGTTTACATAAGCCTGATGATGTTTTCCATAGTGAAAGTCAATAGTTTTTTCACTGATAATAGGTGCCAATGCATTATGAGCATAGGGTAATTCGGGCAAAGAAAATTTCATGTTTTTAAAATTTTATATGTTAATAATCATGTGAGTGTATCTGCTTTTAATTTAATAAACATTGAATTGAATCATTTTGTTTTGAAAGATTGAAAATCTTTTTACAAAACTAATTCAAACTATTGTTTAACTGCGTTTTTCTTAGCATCTTTGCATCTTATTAGAATCAAAATTACAAAGGATAAAAATACGATAAATAAACGGTTAAATTACATAAAATCAAAAAAACAATTAATATGAAAAAGACGATTCGACTTGTCATTGCTTTAGGCATTATTATCATGGCAAGTTCTGCCTGTAAGACAAAACAAAAAGTGGCTACAATCCCGGGAGCAAACGTACCTGCAACAACTAACACAGTTGTTGAAAAGCCAAAAACAGTAGAAAATGTAGCGGTTAGTACCGAGCCGGAAGTTACACGTAATGAAAATTTCTCGTTGGCAGATGGTGAAACTAATTCCGATGCGCTGAAATACAAATACCATGTTGTAGTGGGTAGTTTTGGCAAACAATCGAATGCTAAAGGATTACAAAGCACATTGAATTCAGAAGGCAATCGCGCCGTAGTTGTTGTAAACGAAAAAGGAATGTTCCGGGTTTTTATGGCTTCATTTAACGATTACAAACTGGCACATGCAAAAATCAAACAAATTGCCAACCGTTTTCCTGACGCTTGGGTTTTGGTTCGGAAATAATTTTGCAATTTCAAAATTACCAAAAGAGGAAAAAATCTGAATGATTTTTTCCTCTTTCTACTTTATTTAATCAAAACCCCCAAACCTTTCAAAACTTTCAAACCTTTCAAACCTTTCAAACCTTTCAAACCT
>JBBRTR010000037.1:0-22965 GCA_038244215.1 Bacteroidales bacterium | reverse complement strand
TCATGCGTATGGAAATGTGGGTCGGAATGTTGCCCGCATCGCTAAAGGTTTCGGAATGGAATTGTATGCTTATGATGCTTTTTGTCCTGCTGATGTGATTGAAAAAGACGGTGTGAAAGCTGTTTCATCGGTTGAAGAATTATATTCGGTTTCTGACATTATTTCCTTACATATTCCGGCTACTGCCGAAACTAAAAAATCAATCAATGCAGCTTTGTTGAGCAAATTACCAAAAGGCGCCGTGTTGGTAAATACTGCACGTAAGGAAGTGATTGATGAACAAAGCATTTTAGAATTCATGATCTCACGACCTGATTTTAAATATATTACTGATATTGAACCCGGAAATAATGCTGAAATGAACGAAAAACTTGCCGGACGTTATTTTACAACTCCAAAGAAAATGGGTGCTCAAACTTCAGAAGCAAACATCAACGCAGGAATTGCCGCTGCCAAACAAATTGTTGATTTCCTGAAAAATGGAAATGAAAAGTTCAGAGTAAATACAAAATAATCAAAGTTATACTTTTGTAAATTGCCCCGAAGACAATTGTTTTCAGGGCAATTTTTTTGATTTTAAAGATGAAAAATAATAACAATAAACTAAAATAAGTATTTGAGAATCAATGGTTGGAAATACATTTGATACAAAACTATTGTTTGAAATTTTCATTTATTGCACATTTTACCTATCTTTGTGCAATAATTCTGGTTTGTTATTTAAACATTTCAGGATTCTATCTGTTTGAAACATAAAAAACTATTAACTAAATAAAGCATGAATAATAATTTATTAAAAGGAAAAAGAGGAATTGTTTTTGGAGCATTGAACGAAATGTCAATTGCATGGAAAGTCGCAGAACGCGTAGTGGAAGAAGGCGCTATTATCACCTTGTCAAACACACCAATGGCTGTTCGAATGGGCACAACCAATGAATTGGCCGAAAAATTAAATGCAACGTTAATTCCTGCAGATGCAACCAGTGTTGAAGATCTTGAACAGGTTTTCTCTCAATCAGTGGAGATTCTGGGAGGCAAAATTGACTTTGTTTTACATTCAATCGGAATGTCACCGAATGTTCGGAAAAAACGTACTTACGACGATTTGGATTATGAAATGTTGAATTCTACGCTGGATATTTCTGCTATTTCGTTTCATAAAATGTTGCAGGTAGCCAAGAAAATGGATGCTATTAATGATTATGGATCTGTTGTTGCCTTGTCATATATTGCTGCACAACGCAGTGTTTTTGGATATAATGATATGGCTGATGCCAAATCGATGCTGGAATCTATTGCACGGAGTTTCGGATATATTTACGGAAGAGAAAAAAATGTTCGTGTCAATACCATTTCTCAATCTCCAACTGTAACAACAGCCGGCAGCGGTGTTAAAGGTATGGATGGATTACTTGATTTCGCAGAACGAATGTCACCTCTGGGCAATGCAACAGCTCTTGAATGTGCAGATTATTGCGTTGCGATGTTTAGTGATTTGACTCGAAAAGTTACCATGCAAAATCTTTTCCACGATGGAGGATTTTCTAGTATGAGCATGAGCTACAGAGCGATGGAACAATACAATAAAAGTTTTGAGGAATTCAAAGACGAAAACGGTAAGATTATTTACGGATAAATTGAATTTCTACATTTAAGAAAGGCCGTTTCAGATTTTACTGAAACGGCCTTTCCTTTTTTCCTCCCGTTTTTTGTCGTATCTTTGCAGCCCAAATTAGCAGTAAATATCAGAAAGTAAGTGGCAAGAAATTGATCCCGAAACTTTCAAACTTTTCAAACTTTACAAACATTCAAACTCTATAAAATATGGCTCTTCAATGTGGTATCGTGGGTTTACCCAACGTTGGTAAATCTACTTTATTCAACTGTCTTTCAAATGCTAAAGCTCAAGCGGCTAACTTTCCATTTTGTACAATCGAACCAAATGTTGGTGTGATAACCGTTCCTGATGAACGATTGAATAAACTGGCAGAATTGGTTCATCCGAAGCAAATTGTTCCAACCACAGTCGAGATTGTTGATATAGCAGGTTTAGTAAAAGGTGCAAGCAAGGGCGAAGGATTAGGAAATAAATTTCTGGCTAATATCCGGGAAACTGATGCTATTTTACATGTATTGCGTTGTTTTGATAATGATAATATCGTTCACGTAGATGGAAGCATTAATCCGGTTCGTGACAAAGAAATTATCGATACCGAATTGCAGTTGAAAGATCTTGAAACCATTGAAAGTCGTATTAATAAAGTTCAGAAACAAGCTCAAACCGGTGGCGATAAACAAGCCAAAGTCGTATATGACATTTATTTACAGTATCGTGAGGCTTTGATACAAGGCAAATCGGCTCGAACCGTCATATTGGATCCGCTTGATAAAAAACTGGTGAAGGATTTATATTTGCTAACTGACAAACCGGTAATGTATATTTGCAATGTGGACGAAGCTTCTGCCAAAAACGGAAACGCTTACGTGGAAGCATTGCGTGAATCAGTTAAAGATGAGAATGCGGAAATTTTAATTGTTGCGGCTGCCACCGAAGCAGATATTGCCGAACTGGAAACCTACGAAGAGCGTCAGATGTTTTTGGAAGAAGTTGGTTTAACTGCATCCGGGGTTTCCCGTTTGATTCGTGCTGCTTATCACTTACTTGATTTACAAACTTATTTCACGGCAGGAGTTCAGGAAGTTCGAGCCTGGACTTTTCATCGGGGTTGGAAAGCTCCGCAATGTGCCGGCGTAATTCATACCGATTTTGAAAAAGGATTTATCCGCGCGGAAGTAATTAAATATGATGACTTCACTACTTTAGGTTCGGAAGCAGCTTGCAAAGAAGCAGGTAAAATGAACGTGGAAGGAAAAGAATACGTGGTAACTGACGGTGATATTATGCACTTCAGATTTAATGTGTGAATTTTGAATTTTACCCATAAAAAAGGTCTTTCGGGAATTTCCGAAAGACCTTTTTTATCATATCAAAATCTTATCTCTTAAGCGTAATATTTTTCGTTACTCCATTTACAGTAAGCGTGGCTTTGTTATCTTTTGTTCCATCACCATAATCCATTACAGCAGTTCTGTTCTCAGTAGTCATAATTACAGATCCTTTAACAAAGAATGGATATCCTCCAATACTTATCAATGGATTTGTTTCATCAATTGTGTTGATATAAGCAACGCCTTTTGCATTTACCCCACTTGATGATCCGGTAATTGAATAAGTATCATCCCAATAAATAAATGGAGTATCGTTATTGTCAGTGCGTGTTCGTGTGCGATTTGAATTCCAGGTAACAAGTTTTCCATCGGCATGCAGGATTGAATCTTTGGCAACAGTACTAAAGTTTGGTTGTAAATCAGCATTTAAACCATTATTTGTGACAGTTTTTGATCCCATAATCTTGTTGTCATTCACATAAAAATTGTCGTAAGTAATCGTTCTTACTGAACCAACTTTTGACATTCTGTCGCTAAGTGTAACAATTAATTTTCCTTTCAAAGTGTTTCCTCTTCTTCCAATAAAACCTGTTCCGAAATCAATAGTGATTTTTTTTGGAAATACTTTTGGATCCGGATTGTCAACAGTAATAGTCACAACTGCAGAATCAATCATTGCTTTGGCTTTTTGATATCCTGCCACATCAAAAGTCTGAGCATAGTCGTCAACATTACTGAGAATTTCATCGTTAATGCTAGCCACCTGAGCTTCGTCGGATGCGGTAACTGTCATTGCTGCATCTGTGCCGACATTTAAATTTCCATTACAAGAAACAAGTGTTGTTAGTCCAAAACCAAGAACTAACGCTGTCAATAAATTTAGCTTTTTCATACTGATTATTTTTTAAAATTTCATTTGAATTCATTTCATTTTATATCTCTATGACAAATGAAAAGAAAACTACCACTATCTGTAATTGAAAATATTTTAAGTTGACTTACTTTTTTTACCGGAAATCAGATTTTTCAGATCAATTTTTATTCCCAATGAATAACCTATTCCAACCAATAATCCTAAATCGGTTGTTGATATTGAACTGACATAACTCGATTGAATGAGATTTATCGTTGGTCCGGCAAAAACTTTAAAAGTCTTACCAATTGAATAATTAAGTACAGGTACAAACTGAGTATTGGAAGCTCTTACTTGCAATAAATAAGATTTTCCGGCGATTAAGGAGTTTTGTAACAAATCAATGCTTGCACTGAAATGTGTGTCTATATATAATTTTATTCCAACACCATATCCTAACAAATAAGAATTATTATAGTCTGATCCTATTGATATAATAGCATAAATATTGTACAATCCTGCTTGAACTGAAAAGGAGGCCAGTTGGTTGTTGGCTGAAAGTGCTGCTTGAAGTAACCCGTTTTTTGTCAGAAAATCTCTAAATTTTGATGTTGAATTTTTAGTTGAATCTTTTGGTTGAACTGAAATTTGAATTGATTTTTCTGGTATTATTGAATCTTTCCGGACGGCAATTAGAGTATCATTTATCGGAATTACTTCTTTTTTAATTGAAGTTGAGTCGGAAGTGATATCAGGAGATATTTGAATTTCCTGACTAACAGTTTTGGATGATGAATTTTGTAATGGTGGCAATACAAGACGTTCAAGTTCAGGCTTTTTGCTGATTGTACTGGTTGTTTTTATCGTTGGGTTTTTTATTATCTTTTCTTCAGCCAACTTTAGAACAATGTATTTTCCATTGATTCTGAATTCTGTATTCTTTGGTAATATTTCCAGTAAAGCGGAATTTAAAGATTTTTGGGATTTACTTTTTATTGTAATTATTTGTTTGTCAGATATTTTGGTGGGATCGTACGAAAAAACACATCCTGTTTGCGTGCAAATGGAATTTAAAGCTGTTTTTAGTTTGATTTGTCCGGTTGGTAAGGTAACGGTTTTGTTGAGAATTGCGTTTTGACCGTTCAGATAGAATAACGGAAGCAAAAAAAGTTGAAATAATACCACACGAATCAATTTGCTCATTATCATTTAATTTCTGTTGCTCAACTGATAAGAATTCTGATTTTTCTTAATATCTAAACTGAGAGTTTCAGAAATAATCTGCAACATCACATTCACATTTTCACCATCAAAATTCACAGTAATTCTTTTTTTACCAATCGTTTTTCCTCCGAGTTTAATATCAACATTATATGCATTGCCAATAATTTCAACAGCATCGCTCAAAGTAATATTCTGAAAATCAAAATATCTGGAACCTCTAATTCCTGAAGTAGATTGATGAGCCAGAATTTTGAACGATTTTGTTTTCTTATTGAAAATTCCTGTTTCTGATGTGTTCAGAACTATTCCTTTGTCGGCCATGGTATAAAAATGAACCTGCCCCTGGTGAACACGAACACTTACTTCATCGTTTTGAGTGAGTGATTTTACTGTAAATATAGTCCCGATATCTTCAATAAATGTCTCGCCAGTAATTACTTTTAGCTTTCCGGTTCCTTTATGACCGACTTTAAAAGTAGCTTCACCCGACAATTTCAACGTTTTATCTTTTTTGGAAAAGTCAGAATTGAATGAGATTTGACTGTTTTCTGCTAATTTTATTTCTGATTCGTCGGGCAATTGAACCTCTTTAATGTTCATTGCAGTGGCATAAACAGTTTCCTTATTTGAATTAAACACGAAATAAGCGGTTGTAGAAATCAAAACAAACACAATGATACTTGCAGCACGAAACAGCCAGCTATTGTAAAATGTTTTTGCTTTCAGTTCGACAACCAGTTTGGATGTTTCATTTTTTGAGATATAAGCTATAAATGTTTTTTTGGCTTCAGAAGTATTTGGTGTAGGTATTTCAGAAGTTTGAAGTTGCATTTTTTCGAACAAACTTGTCATTTGATCAAAATACTCCTGATTTTCAGGAGATTCAGAAAGCCAGTTTTCGAGCAATTGCAAGTCAGTTTCGGATGCATTTCCTCCAAAATATCTAGCCATCAATTTGTCTATGTTTTCGTTTATAGCCATTTTAGTTGAATATTTGAAGGAAAATAATTATACTTAGAAATTCTATTAATTCTACACGAAGGAGTTTTAGTGCTTTTGATATGTGATTTTCGACTGTATTGGTCGAGATGTTTAGTTCTTTTGAAATTTCGGTATAGGATAATTGTTCGTTTCTACTAAGTTCAAAAACTCGCTTGCATTGTGGCGGCAATTTTTCCATTGCTATTTCAATGGCTTTCTGGAGTTCACTGCTTTCAATAGTTTCTTGCGTTGAGTTTACTTCCGTGTTTACTGTCGAAATAAAATTCAAATTATGTTCTTTATGACTCGTAATTTGCTGAATCTGATTTAAACTATCATTATGAACTATCCGATACAAATAGGAATTTATTGAACTTTTTATATCCAGCGTTTCATGTTGATCCCATAATTTGCAAAACGTTTTCTGCACCACTTCTTCCGCTTCGTCTCTGTTCCGCAAAATTGAAAATGCATACCGGCACAAAGGTTCGTACCAATTATCAAAAAGTTTTTCAAATGCCAAGTGATTACCTTCGCGCAATGCCTTTATTGTCTCAGTCATGAATCCGGAAAAATTTAATCTGTAACTTTGAGTCGGGCAAAGATAATAATTTTGTTCTGTTTTTAAACGCTGGATTTATTGGTTACTTTTATGACATATAAACACAGGTTTACCACTATACTATTGGAATTTAAATAAAAATAAAAAGTCTAATGTTTGAAGTGAATGCTTCTACATTAGACTTTTATTCTCAAAATTTTCGCAAACTACTCTTGCTCCCCTCTCCTCAAAGAGAGGGGCTTGGGGTGAGGTTTCACCCAAACATTTCAATTTCTTCTTTAGTTATGGTTGTCCCTCCTAAAATAATCATACGTTCCACTACATTGCGCAGTTCCCTTATATTTCCTGTCCAGGATCGTGATTTAAGTAATTCAATTGCTTCTTTGTCAAAGTTTTTGGTTTGACGACCTTGTTCACTGCAAATTAATTCACAAAAATGAGTTATCAATAATGGAATATCTTCTTTTCGTTCGTCCAGACTGGGTACATGAATTGGAATAACATTCAGACGGTGGAATAAATCTTCCCTGAAATTTCCTTTTTCAATCTCAGCTTTCAGATTTTTATTGGTGGCAGCAAAAACGCGAACATTAACCCGGATGCTTTTATCACTTCCAACCCGTGTCAATTCACTTTCCTGCAAAACACGGAGCACTTTTGTTTGTGCTGATAGACTCATATCGCCAATTTCGTCCAAAAAAATGGTTCCTTCATCAGCCTGTTCAAATTTACCTATTCGTTGTTTGATGGCAGAAGTAAAAGCTCCCTTTTCATGTCCAAATAGTTCACTTTCAATTAATTCGGAAGGAATGGCTGCACAATTCACTTCAACAAAAGGAAAATCAATTCGTTTACTTTGCTCATAAAGCAATCGGGCAACTACTTCTTTTCCTGTTCCGTTATCGCCGGTAATTAAAACACGAGCATCGGTCGGAGCCACTCGTTCAATCATCAATCTCACTTTTTCTATCGCCGCCGATTCACCAATCATTTGATGGCGTTTTGCAACCTTTTTCTTTAAGGTTTTCGTTTCCACAACCAGATTATTCCGTTCCAAAGCATTACGTACGGTAATCAATAATCGGTTCAGATCAATTGGTTTTTCGATAAAATCAAAAGCACCTTTCTTGATACATTCTACGGCAGTTTCAATATTCCCATGACCTGAAATCATAACAACGGGCGCTTCGATTCCTTTTTCCATCAAATTACTAAGTAACTCAATACCATCCATCTCCGGCATTTTGATATCCGAAAATATCAAATCAAAAACCGTATTTTGAGCAGCATCAAACCCTTGTTTACCGTTTTCAGCTAGTGTTATCTGATGTTTTTCAAACTCCAGAATGTCTTTCAGTGTGTTCCGGATGCTGCGTTCGTCGTCAATAATTAATATTTTTGCCATGACCCCTTAATCCCCTGAATGGGGAAATTAAATTAGTGAATTGTGTTATGAACTATTGTCTTTACAAACTGATAGTTATTGCCGTGAAAGGCATATAACTACAAGTTTACGGTATTTTGCTTAATGCAAAAATTCTCTCATTATTTCATCAAAAATATCATCATCATTATCCCACATTTCAGTTTCTATGCTTTTAATGTAGTTCGTGAGAAGCACTTTCGCTACCGGTTGTTTTTTGAAAATAGCAATATTATGCTTTAAATCATCCATATCTGATTTCAAATCTCGTTTTCGTTCCTTTAGCATCGAAACTGCAAAATTTCTACTCATATCCAAAAACTCAAATACTTTCATAAAAGCAGGATTCATCTTTGTCATATAGAGTTCTTCGTTCAGTTCGTCAGCCTGCTCTTGAAGTATGCGATTGTAAATCTTAAGCTTTTCGTCCGTAAGTGTTTCAAGTTGCTCTGTGGTGCGGTGAATCCATTCAAGTTCCAAGCGGAGCAAAGTTGTTAAGTCTTTTTCGTCGTAAGCCACTGTTACTTTCTTCATCAATTCCGATTTAATTGCTTGTTTTTCTGGATCAGTTTCGGTATCGGGATGAAGTATCTTGGCTAATGAAATATAAATGGAACGAAGTGATTTTTTACTCAATTCCTCTTGTAATTGAGCCTGTTGTTCTTGTTTAATTTGCTTTTTTGTTTTTTCTTTGGCTTGTTCTTCTCGCTGCTCTTCTTCTTTTTTCTGGTTCAATTGTTCTTGCAGCTTTCGTGTAAACTCCATAGTGACTTCAGGGTTATTAAAATCAATATTCATATCGTCCAAATCCACACCCATTTCAGACTCCATAAATCCTTTAAATAGGTCTAGCATCTCGTCTTTTTGTTCTTTTAAAGATTCCTGATATGAAACCTCACTGTATCTGTCATAGAATGCTTCCTGTTCCTTTGTTGGTTCAATGTATTCAAATGCCTTGTCGCACAAATCAACAATATTGTCATCCAACAAACTGCGTTGTTTTTTCCCCAGTTTATGCTGTGTTGCACAAGCATCTAAGGCAATGGCAAAATCAAGTAATCGTTGGCCTTTTTCTTCTTCTATTGGCAATATATCTTTGGTATACAGCGAATTCAACTCAACACCAAGTGCTTTTGTGCGTTCAATATCTTTTTCCAAGAACTCAATTTGTTTAACTAAAGTATTGAATCGTTGTTGATTTTTATTTAGTTTGGGTTTCGATGCCTTTTTACTAATCTGAATTTCAACGGCATTTCCTACCTTAAAGATGTCATCAGAAAGACCTGCAAATAAATCTCGTTCGGATATGTTTTTTGTTTTTTTCATTCAAATAATTCATTTTTGTTCTACTGTTTGCAAAAGTAGTTTTTTCTATTTCAATGAGCAAATTTTTCAACTCAAACAAATATAATGAGAGAACGCACATAAACGAAAACCCACTTGGCTAAGCGGGTTTTCCAAAATTCGTGAAATTCGTATTAATTCGTGAAATTGGTTGTTTACAAATCAAACCCTATATCTTTTCTGAAGTATTTCTTTTCATATTGAATCTTCTGTGCATTTGCAAATGATTTTGCCAAAGCTTCTTCTTTCGAATTTCCATACGAACTAATTGCTAGTACACGACCACCATTTGTTACAATTTTGCCATCTTTCTGTGCAGTTCCGGCATGAAAAACAATACTTTCTTCTATATTTTCAAGTCCTGAAATTTCTTTTCCTTTTTCGTACTCTTCAGGATAACCGCCCGAAACCAACATCACCGTTACCGCTGAACGTTCATCAATTTCTATAGTTTTTTCATTCAAATTTCCATTGGACACGCCTTCGAGTAAATCCACAAAATCTGATTTGATACGTAGCATAACCACTTCTGTTTCAGGATCGCCCATTCGAGCGTTGTATTCAATAGTCATGGGTTCGCCATTCACTTTTATCAATCCAAAGAAAATAAATCCTTTGTAAGCAATTCCTTCTGAATTCAGTCCATCAACTGTTGGTTTTATAATGCGTTCCTCCACTTTTTTCATGAATTCTGCATTTGCAAATGGAACCGGAGATACTGCACCCATACCGCCGGTGTTCAACCCTTTATCGCCTTCACCAATGCGTTTATAGTCCTTGGCTTCGGGAAGAATTTTATAGTTTTTACCGTCGGTCATCACAAATACCGAACATTCAATTCCGGATAGAAATTCTTCAATCACCACCGTTTTGCTGGCTGCACCGAATTTTCCATTAAGCATTGCTTTTAGTTCCGAAATGGTTTCGTCCAAATCGTTCAGAATTAAAACACCTTTTCCGGCAGCCAATCCATCAGCTTTTAATACGTAAGGCGGTTGCAGGCTTATCAAAAATTCGACTCCTTTTTCAAGATTTTCATAAGTTACACTCAAATAACCGGCCGTTGGAATATTATGTCGAAACATAAACTGTTTTGAAAAATCCTTACTTCCTTCCAGTTGCGCTCCTACTTTATCAGGCCCAATAACCGGAATTCGTTTTAAAAGTTTATCTTCGGCGAAAAAATTTACAATCCCTTTTACTAATGGATCTTCAGGGCCGACAACTACCATATCAATTTTATTTTTGATAACGGTTTTTTTTAATTCCGAGAAATTACTGGCGGAAATAGGCAGATTGACACCAATTTGCGCTGTTCCGGGATTTCCAGGAGCAATGAAAAGAGTTGTGACTTTAGGACTTTGGGCTATTTTCCACGCCATGGCATGTTCACGTCCGCCTGATCCGAGAAGAAGAATATTCATGTTTTGACTATGTAAATTTGATTGCAAAAGTAATAAATAAAAATGTACTCCCAATTCCTGAATTCGACTTTAAAAGTCACTATTGTTCTGTAATAGTATGTAGATTCTTTGCTTCGTTCAGAATGACTGCGTTTTATATTTATTTTGTACTGATTGTCATTTCAAGAGGTCACCAAATTTTTTTGGGATAATGTGTTGATCACAATTATATAGAATTTAGATGCCTCATTTCATTCGGAATGACAGCAATTTACTATTGAACATATCCGTCGCATAAAATTTATAAGCTGAATTAGACTTGTGAAGCGACGGTTCGAAGTCTTTTCGTCCCGTCGCCACGATAAATTTATAGGTTTATAAACAGCTGGGCGACGGTAATATTACTAACAAAGTGTATGTCATTCCGACGCGCAGCGAGGAATCTAAAGATATATTATTCTATTCTGTCATTGGTACGCGCAGCGAGGAATCTAATGAAATATTATGCTTTTATGCCATTGGTAACGAAGTGAGTAATCTAACTTTTGAAAAACAAAAAAAATATCGGACAATAATGATTAAGCGCATCATTTAATTTGAATGGAATTTTTTTCTCTTTTTTCAAAAAGTTTAAAATCATCTTTTAGCCGACAGTCAGCACCTTGCCACATCCTGCATATTTCACTTCCTGAGGCTGACCTGTAAAGCCAATATTACCAAATTCCACAGCCATACTTACCAGTACAGTTACCTTATCTGTCAATACATTTATTTCCTCATCTGTGAACCTTACCGCCATAAGCTGTGCCGGAATAATGGTTTGAGTAGGATACCATTCTCCTGTCAATACTTCGCTAAGACCATGCAGGGCACGAACTTGTGGTTCATAGTCGTTCACTTTTTCATTATATTCAATATCCGAAACGGTACCAATGGCGACAATCAGACGAAAAAAGGGCAATCGTTGCAGGTTGTATAAGTCTGTATCGGTATTGATACGGGGTACACGTACGCTTACCGACAGTTTAGCTCGGTCTAACTCTGCTATCGGGGCAATGCGTAATACGGTATTAAACGGATAGTTGCGGTTAAAGTTGAAACCTTCCAATGCTTGTGGATAAGTAGAAAGTCGTAATGGCCGTCGGCCTGTTTCCGATTCGGTATCCAGCTTCATCAGATTTTTTCCTATACCGTTGAGTACTGGTGTCAGGTTATAGTCCGCCAACCGATACAAACCACCAAAAGCATATCGGGTAATGGAGCCAAATTTGGCACAACCGCTCCATTCCTTTTGTTGCTTGCGTAAACCCTCAAATTTTGGTGAGGTTTTAATTTTTTCTTTCGATGCTCCACCCTTGGTGCGCATAATTACTTTGTCGCTGCCCCGAACCGTGTAAAATGATAAGCCTTTGATGCTACCCGTCATCTGAAATGCTCCTTTGATAATTGCCATTGTTATGATATTTAATTGCCCCCAACCCCTAAAGGGGAGTTCAAATTACTTTCGTTTTGTATGTCTCTGTGTTTTTTATTCTTCCTAATGCTCCTCTAGAGCTTAGGTGTAACTCTCCTTTTATTCACCTTTTATTCACCTTTTGTTTGCAAAAGTAGTAAATTCTTTTAAAACACAAGATAAATACAGATATAAAACAATACTTTTGTAAATATGTATTTATTAAATGTTTAATATGGATTAGTAATGTAATGTATATGTATTATCATAAAACTGAAACAAAACTTGAACAAAGCCTAAACTGGAGCTATGTTGCAGATAAACAAAAACTGTTGTTGGGTGATATTCTTCGTACAACTTAAGGTCATGCTATGAATAAAAAAACCAGTTGTATAATGATTAGTATCTACTAGGCCCCCCAAACCCCCTAAAGGGGGAGTTCGAGAGCGTAAATCAAATTTAATTTGTAAACAGATTGTTTTTTTGACGTGTTTAGCAAATTTTACTTCTTTTTTTATAACGAAATCGCTGTTCAAAACAATTGGTGGGTGCTGAGGAGTTACAATGATTAAAATTTCGGTTCTAAAAAAATAATTAACGGAATATAGGGAAAATTTAAAAATAATTAGTAGTTTTGTGTTCTTAAGAAGTGTGATTGAATTATAGCTAATCCTTAAATCGAATTTTCATGGCATTTTTCCAGAGTTCTGTACTAAACCGTTATTTGCAGGCACTTAATACCCAACAAATACAATCGGCATATTCCAGATTCAAAGAGCATTTCCATAACCCGGAAGTACAGCAAAATATTCGCAGCAGTAAAGAAGAACAATATCAGGAAGGTTTTTTGCGCGACTTATTTGTGGATGTATTGGGATACACGCTAAACCCAACTGCAGGTTTTAATCTGACAACCGAATATAAAAACGTAAAAGACAGCAAAAAAGCAGACGGGGCAATTCTCCTGACACGGGGGCATGCCCCCTTGCAGGAAAAAGGGCATGCTCTTGCAACGGGGCATGCCCCGTTGGTACGAGCAGTGATAGAACTAAAAGGAACCGAAACCACCGATCTGGACAAGATAGAGTCACAGGCCTTCGGTTATAAAAATAATCAGCCGGAGTGTACCTACATAATTATTTCCAACTTCGAAAAGCTGCGGTTTTACATTGATAATGCCATTGACCATATTGAGTTTAATCTGTTTACACTTACCGAAAAGGAATTTGAATTGCTCTGGCTATGCCTGGCTTATGAAAATATAGCTTCCGACCTACCCAAGAAGATAAAAACTGCTTCGGTAAGCGAGGAAGACACCATTACCAAAAAACTTTACAAAGACTATTCATTATTCAAGCGCGAACTGTATCAGAATTTAGTGGAGCTAAACCCCGATACTGACGAACTTTTGCTGTTTAAAAAATCCCAGAAACTGCTTGATCGTTTCCTGTTCCTGTTTTTCGCAGAAGACCGCCAATTACTTCCGCCCAATTCGGTACGTGCCATTCTCAAACAATGGGATGATTTGAAAGAACTCGATGCTTATTTTCCACTATACAGCCGTTTTAAAATGTATTTCGGTTATCTGAATACCGGACACAAAGGGAAACACCAGGATGTGTTTGCGTATAACGGTGGTTTGTTTAAACCCGACGAAATACTGGATACGGTTGAGATTGACGATGAACTGCTGTACCGCCACACGCTTAAACTGTCTGATTATGATTTTGCCAGCGAAGTGGATGTAAACATTCTCGGCCATATTTTTGAAAACTCGCTGAACGAACTTGATGAACTGAAAGCAGAACTGGAAGGTCAGGTATTTGATAAAACAAAAAGTAAAAGGAAAAAAGAAGGTATTGTTTATACACCTAAATATATCACCAAATACATAGTTGACAATACTGTAGGTAAACTTTGTGCTGAAAAAAAGATAGAACTTGGAATTGTTGAAGAAGATTATTATACCGACAAAAAACGACAAAAGAAAACCATTCAAGCACTAGCAGAAAAGCTCAATGTATATCGGAACTGGTTGCTACAAATAACCATTTGCGATCCTGCCTGTGGTTCGGGTGCATTCCTGAATCAAGCTTTGAATTTCCTTATCGACGAGCACCGCTTAATTGACGAAATGCAAGCCAAGCTCTTTGGCGATTCGTTGGTGTTAAGCGATGTGGAGAAAAGCATTCTGGAAAATAATCTCTTTGGTGTAGATATAAACGAAGAGAGTGTAGAAATTGCCAAACTCTCGCTGTGGCTGCGTACCGCACAACCAAACCGCAAACTGAATGACCTGAGCAATAATATTAAATGTGGCAACTCACTCATTGACGACCCTGCCGTGGCAGGCGAAAAAGCGTTCGATTGGGAAAGAGAATTTCCGCAAGTATACCATAAAAAAGTAAAAAAAGCCTGGCATATCACCACCGCCACACATAACTCGCGCTACTCACAACGTATGTTCGATAAC
Organism: Bacteroidales bacterium; assembly: GCA_038244215.1. Classification (GTDB taxonomy): domain Bacteria; phylum Bacteroidota; class Bacteroidia; order Bacteroidales; family Paludibacteraceae; genus Paludibacter. The sequence continues at coordinate 8,300 of JBBRTR010000037.1, read as the reverse complement.
TATGTGAAGCATGGTGAACCGGTATGGCTCACACCCGAAGATGAACTGAATATAACCCACACCGTAGCAGAGATAGTAGAATCCGACAATCTGAATATTCTAGCCTACAATATCTGCGGCGACCACATGCATATAGCGTTGGTCTGCGAAGAAGAAAAAGTGTCAGCTATAGTAGGAAAGATAAAATCGATGACGGCACGGGCAGCCAATATCGCGGCAGGGCGCACAACGAGGGGGCATGCCCCCTCGGCAGATACGCCCTCGGCAGATACAGAGCCAACGGGGCATGCCCCGCTGACAAGAGGCGAAACGCAAACTGCCATGTGGACACAGAAATTCTTCTGCAAGGAGATCAGCTCCAAAGAACAGCTATACAATACGATAGCCTATATAGAGCGTAACCGGAAGAAACACGGACTGCCGCCGCTCGATATCGCTCTATCTCTACCTCTACCTCTACCTCTACCTCTACAGGACAAGGGGGCATGCCCCCTTGTCAACAGCTCGCTACTCGATAGCCCTCTACTCGATATCGCTCTACCCGATATCGCTCTACCCGATTTCGCTCTCGACGATAGTCGTCTCTTCCGTAGTTCTATCGTCGATAGTTCCGTACTCGATAGATCCGTAGTAGCTATTCCCGATTTCTATCCCCGCACGGTATCGCCGGCACATGCTTTCCGCACGGAATATAAAGGAGGCTTTGATGTGGTGATAGGTAATCCGCCGTATGTGCAGTTACAAAGTATGGGTGAGATGAGTGATATACTAAAAAGATGCGGTTATAAAACGTTCGAAAAAGGAGCAGATTTGTATTGTATCTTTACCGAAAGAGGTTACCAATTATTGAAAAATGGTGGTTTGCAATCATTTATTATGCCAAATAAATGGATGTTGGTGGCTTATGGTAAACCATTACGAAAATTCTTATCCGAGACTGGGTTACAACAGATATTAAACTTTGGTGATATACAGTTTTTTCAGGAAGCAACAACTTATGTTTGTATTTTTGTAACAAGTAAAACTGCAAAACCTGAAATGGTAAAAGTGCTTTCGTTGAATCGAAAAATCTATCATGACGATTTTCTGACGGAAGTACAACAAGGCAGTTATAACTATTCTGCTGCGAACTTTACTGAGGCAGAATGGAGCATTCAGCCTTATGAAGATGCTGTGAAACTGCAAAAAATGAAGATGAAAGGAATTGAATTGAAAGATTTGCCAATTTCAATATACCGAGGAATTCTAACAGGATATAACGATGCTTTTTACATTGATGAAAACACACGACAAAATCTAATCAAAGCCGACCCCAAAAGCGAAGAAATTATCAGACCTATGGTGCGGGGTCGGGATATCGAGGCTTATGGAATAACCGGTTTTGAATATTTGATAGGTACCTTTCCGACCATGAAACTGGATATTGAAACCTTTCCTGCCATTAAGGAACACTTATTATCATTTGGTTACGATCGTTTGAACCAAACCGGCGAAAATGGAGCACGAAAAAAGACTAGTGGAAAATGGTATGAAACGCAAGACAGCATAGCATATTATAGAGAATTCTCCAAACCTAAAATCATTTATCCGAATATGACTTCGGTATTCCCTTTTATGTATGATGAAAGTGATCTATTGTCTAATGATAAAAGTTTTATACTGACAGCCTTGGATGATTCCGTATCATTATTATTCCTTACAGCCGTTTTTAATTCGTCACCGGCAAAATTGTGGATTTGGTATAATTGTCCAGAATTACAAGGTGGTACTCGTGAAGTAAGAAAAGTTTATTTTGAGCACTTTCCTGTTCCAAAAGCCAATTATGATCAAATTACCACACTTGAGCACTTAGCCCTCAATAGGATAGCCCTTAATAAAAGCTTACAAACTCTTGTTACTAAATTCCAACGTATGCTTCAGCGTAAGTTTGATTTGGAAGAGTTACCTGCAAAACTTCAAAACTGGCACACACTAACTTATAAAGAATTTATAGCCGAACTTGGTAAGAAAAAGATAAAACTGACTCTTGCACAAGAAGCAGAATGGGAAGATTACTTTAGGGCAGAACAAGCCAAAGCCCTCGAAATAAAAAACCAGATAGACAGCACCGACCACGAAATTGACCGCATGGTGTATGCGCTGTATGGTTTGACGGATGAGGAAGTTGGGATTGTGGAGGGGTGAAAATATTCATATAGATAAAACTGATATATGAGAATATGATGTTTGCATATATTGGTGTAAGGTGTCAGTGTAATAAAAAGAAGAAGGCTAAGTACAATTAATCAGTAAAAGCCACACAAAACTAAGACTAAGACTTATTCCACTATATTTTATTTAATAGATTTAATGTAATAGAAATCAATAGAATATTATTTGATTAAATAACTTTTTAAGGAAATTTAATTATTTGACATGTTTCTAAATGCTCAATTCTTTTACTTTTGCCCTCACAAGTGTGGATTTAAATTCATGATAAAGAGAAAATTAAAAACGACTATAAATACAATATTAAAAACAAAGCTATGGAAAAAGATCTATTAGAATTATTGGCAGCATTGAATGATAAAACTGAAATGATTGCAGATAAATTCAAAGAAATTGCAAATGAATTAATGTGTAATTATCAAATTGTATCTGTTTCAGATAAAACATACAACATACATGAAATTGAGTTTTATTTCTTGAGCAAAAATCATAAAGATACAAGTGTACATCGCCATAGTATGATTGCTGGTCAATGGCGTGTTCATTACAGTGGAATAGACATATCATTCAATGGTTGCAAGGAAATGAATAACCATTGTAAAAACAAAAAATGTATTGACTGTAAGGATTTGTCTTCTTATGGTGGAATTTTAATAAGAAGTATCGGAAATAAAGAGGAATTGATTGTTGGACCACTTAGGGTGCAAACAACATTATTGACAGGTGGAAGTATTAGTGGTTCTAAAGGAATCACTTTAATCGAAAACAGAGGTTGTAATAACAACATTACACCTAATACTTCGACACGATGTGGTGTAAACTTTGCTAATGGTTTTGAGAAAAGCTTATATTGCTTTTATAATGCTAATATTTTGAATGACAACAAAAAAAATGATGAGTCCCATGTCAGAGTAAAAAATAATGTATGATAGCAGACAATCAAACAAATAAGGTCTATTTGTCAGAATGGTTAAAACATTCGACAGCTTTTAGACCAGTTTACGATTTTTTACATTCAGAATTAAAAAAGATAGGCATTCTTTCTGAAGATTTGAGTAATACAAATGATATTTGGGCAAGAGATTATATGCCAATTCAGGTATCTGAAAATAGGTTTATTGAGTTCCGGTATGATCCTGATTATTTACAAGGCACTGGGAAAGAACGTAGAGAGCTAAAAACATATCCCGATATCGTTTGTGAAAAGTATAATATCAAAACTGTAAAATCGGGTATTATTCTGGATGGAGGAAATGTAGTCAAATCTAGTAACTGCGTTATCTTGACTAATAAGATATTCGAAGAGAACAAATATAATTATAGTAAGACTGAAATAATTAAAGCTTTAAAAGAGTTATTTGAAACGGATAATATTGTCATTATTCCTTGGTTTAACGACGACAAAAAAGATTTTTGCGGACATTCAGATGGTATAGTAAGGTTTATTGATGATCAAACAGTTTTAGTAAACCATATTTATAGAACCGAAAAAACCTTATTAGATCCATTAAAAAAGGCAGGTCTAAATTGTGAATTTTTAGAATATGAGGTCAAAAAGGAATACATAAACAATTGGGCATATATAAACTTTCTTCAAACCAGCGATGTCTTACTTCTTCCAAAATTAGAAGTTGATGAAGATGAACAAGCATTGAAACAAATTTCGGATTATTACCCTGGATATGCCACAGCAAATAGAATTATTCAGGTTCCCTTCATGAAACCATTGGTTGAGGAAGGTGGTGCATTAAACTGTATCTCGTGGACAATAAAAATCTAAAATATGAAAATCGATCTTTTCAGAAATAAGGAAATACCCGAAGGTGAACATCCTTATGAGAAACAAATAGTATCAAATGAAGTGTATGAGTACGTCAAGTCAAAAATCGAATTTGATTTAACACTAGATATTTGGTTACACATTGATAAAATATTCTCAGAAATATGGAACACTAAGATTGGCTTAGGTGGCAGTTTCTACTGGGATGAAATAGAAGATGAAGTATTATTGGAGTTTAAAAATCTGAGAATTCTGCTTCCTGATAATGATGTAAAAACAGCAGTGCAATTTATGCTTGCATATATTGAACAGATGGATGGAATAATAGATTAAGTAAAGTTCTGTAAAGTCTAATTTGTTTTCAGTAAAAAGAAACTAATGGAGGCTTTTGGAGAGTTTCTTGGAGATGATTTTTCGGCTTACAGTGCTTCATTGTCGCAGGCTAAAACAAGAGATGAAAAAACCTTTTTGAAGCCTTTTGTAGAAATAGAAAAAGCTGCCAAGCACTATTATTTTGAGGAAGAAAAATAATATATTACGGAGTTAACGACAAAAAATATTTCAATGAAAGAAATTCCCACCTTTCAGGATAATACAACCCTTGCTGAATATCTAAAGGAGCCGTTGAGCGAACTGCTGTTAAATCATTTCTATTTACCAGCAAGACTTGATACAACTAATTTTGAGCCAAGATCTTTTTTGTGTAAAAAAGCAGAAAAGATACTTTTCGGAGTTTATTCCGATTTTAATTATCTGGTAGCTCATGTGGATAATCCTGGAGCCGTAGGCTTTTATTTTGAAAACGATGATTCCAAACTCCAGCTTATGGCTATGATGGTTGATTACTACGATATGAAAGTGCTGAGCGAAATGTGTGAAGAGTATGATTGTGAGATGATTGACAGTGAGTATATGGAGCATAAACTTGAAATGGTGCAAGAGCGGTTTAAAATCATAAAAGGACAAAATGATTCTAAAGAGAAAATGAAGGAGTTAATCCAGTATAAGCAATCAATATCGTGGTTGTATTTTAGGGGTATTGAACTGACAACTTATACTATGATTCTGAAAGAAACAGAACTATTGATCAGTAATCTGAAAGAGTTGGATAATCAGGATTGTCTGGAATCAAATCCGGTAGAATTTAAGAAGACCAATAAAACTCCTTCTTTCAGATTAGCTTCGAAGCGCAAAACCGATTTTATAAAGATACTTTCGTCCATGTACGATTCCAAAATATTTGTTGACAAGACCGAGAAACCACTTACCAATAAACAAAAGATGATGGATGCTTTCGGAGAGTTCCTAGGAGATGATTTTTCAACTTATAGTGCTTCATTGTCGCAAGCCAAAACAAGGGATGAGAAAACGTTTCTGAAACCTTTTAGAGAAATTGAGAAAGAGGCGTTGCGGTATTTCAATGCGCAGAGTGAAAGTTGATAATGCTTTAGTACGTACCGAAATTATGAAACTAGTATTGAAAAACCAGAGGAAATAAAATGCTGTATGGAAAAATTCCGGAATAAATATCGTATCCCTTCTGCGCGGTTACAATCATGGGATTATGGTTCGGATGGATTATATTTTATAACCATTTGTACAGGCCACCGTGAATGTTGTTTTGGGGAAATTGTAGAGACGCCCAATTTGGGCGTCTCTACAATGCAACGCAATGAATTGGGTGAAATTGCACACCAATTTTGGGCGGAAATTCCTATTCATTTTCCATTTATAGAATTAGGTAATTACGTTGTTATGCCCAACCATATACATGGTATTTTGATTATTGATAAATCGGTGGGGAATATAGGAACGGTTGTGGGTGATGGAACGGTGGTGGGCGACGGAATGGTAGAGACGCCCAATTTGGGCGTCTCTACGGTCCCCGCAACGGTCCCCGCAACGGCCAACGCACCGACCAACGCACCGACCAACGCAATAATCCCCGCAATATCATCAACAATATCCCACGCAATATCCACCAACGATAATGGCCCCAATGCACGACAACATACCATTGCCGCATCGGAAAAATGGAAACCTGCAACCATTGGGGTAATCGTTAATCAATATAAACGGAAGGTTACCATTGAATGCCGTAAAATTCATTCGGATTTCGGTTGGCAATCGCGTTTTCACGATCATATTATTCGGGATCAGCAGTCGTTTGAAAATATTCAGCATTATATAGAAACAAATCCTCAAAATTGGGATAAAGATAAATTCAAACAGAGTTCGATTTAAGGGTTTTTGCTTTTTACCCGGTTTTGCTCCTGAGTGTCCACTGAATGAGACTAAACTACCTAATGTTCCCTCCTCACAAAAAAGAATAAAAAAAGTTCACTATTTATTATTCGCTATTTCCAAGATAATCAGCTTGATACAATTTTACTTTAAAAAACTTTTCATTATTTTGATTAGGTATCAAAATTAGGTAAATGTTAAGCAAATTGTTTTTGCGGAACTTTGCATCGTTTTGTGACACTTGACAGATTTACTGCAAGCTATCCCACAAAGCATCCATGGCTTATGAGCAAATCTCAAAATCCCATGACCGGCCAAATGAAAGGATCAATGGCCAATTTTGTAACCACTACCCGTGGTGGTGCAAATGTGATCCGCTCCAAAGCGTTTAACACCAAAAACCCAAACACACCTGCTCAGCAGTTGCAGCGGGGGTGTTTTAAACTAATTGGAGAAGAACATCAATCGTTTGGTGGCATAACCACTGAAAGTTTTCCCGAAGGAGCAGCCAATCAGTCGGGTTACAATCAGTTTATCGCCGCTAATTTACCCGAAGCTATTGACAAGAGCGGTGCAGAGCCCGTGATTGACTATAGTAAACTGGTGGTAGCTGACGGTTCGTTGCCTCAGGTAGTAGTTACAGAAGCCAAAATTGTACCTGCAGGTATCAGTATTAGTTATCAGACGAATGTGAAAATACCAAAGGTGTATGCTGATGATCAACTGGTGATCGTTGCTAAAACTCAAATTGGTGAGCTACTGTTTGAAAAACAGATGCGTGGTGATGCAAAAATTGGAACCATTGTGGTGGATTATCCGGGTATTATTGCCGCAGACGTAAAATGTTGCTATGTGTTTGTTTTGAACGCCGATGGTAGCAAAGCATCACATTCTGTGTATGTTCCGTTAATTCCGTAACGGTGACTTAGTAATGAAAAAATCCCCGAGAGTTTCATGGCTGTGATTTCTCAGGGATTTTTTTATGGAAAATATATGGGAAGCTCTTATTTATTGGTTTTGATAATCTGTGTCTAATATCCTATTGTAAACCGTTCGCGGTGATGTTGCGGGTTTTCAACTTCGTCAAGCATGGCAACCGCAAAATCTTCGACAGAAATATTGCTTTCGCCTTTATCATCAGTTATCAAATGATCTTTTCCCAGTCGGAATTTACCCGTACGTTTACCGGGAGCGATGGTGCCTGCCGGTGAGAAAAACGCCCAATCAAGTTCGGTTTCACTTTTCTTTAAATCATAGAAGACATTAGCCAATGCCAAAACAGCCGGTTTAAAAGCCGTTGGAATTGCGTCGGTATCAACCAGTCGGATTTCGTCAGAAACAAGCAGACTCCCCGCGCCTCCTACAATTAGAAGGCGTTCGATAGCGGCATTTTTTGTTCCCTTGATTATTGATTTGTACGAGTTTGTTGTTTCTTCGGCAATATTTGGATTTGTCCAGCCGGGATTATAGGCACTAATAACCACATCAACTCCCGAAACAAGCTTTTCAACTGTCTCTGATGACATTACATCCCCTTTCAAGACTTGAAGATTGGGGTTTTTGATTGTAATCTTTTCGGGATGACGAACTATGGCAGTAACTGAATGACCACGATCAAGAGATTCTTTTAAAAGTGCCGAGCCGATAAAACCACTAGCACCAATCAGAGCTATCTTTTTCATATTCAAATGTTTTTGATGTGATAAATAAAAGCTTATTTATTGTAGTGAGTTGATGTATCACAAAAACATTTGAATAGAAACTATGGTTCAAATTTAATTCTTAAAATAATACCGTCTTTGAAAACAAAAAAAGATTGGGCTCACCCGTAAAAGTTGTGGATTAAAATAATGATTATTATTTTTGTGAATCAAAATTAATAATCACTACCATGAAAAACGATCCCCATTTATTAGCATTGGTGAGATATAAGTAAAGGTCAAAATATAATGTCGTATTTTGTGCCGAAATTATTTAACACAAACGACAAGCGTTCTTTGAGATTCTGAAAACAGAGATAAGCATCAAGCGGTATCCAATTATACTTGATTCTTCGCCATAATATCTC
>JBBRTR010000036.1:0-23452 GCA_038244215.1 Bacteroidales bacterium | reverse complement strand
GATTATATTCATCTTTTGATAATTTAAATCATATCTAATTAATTATTAAATATTAATCCCTGCTTTTTTTAGGATATACAGCATAAGGAAATAACCGACTATCATTATTGCTAATGATATGCCAAGTGACAACCAAAATTCCATGTTTCTCTTTAATAAGATTGGGAAAAGAATAAAAAACAACAATGATGGAATAACTAACCAAAAAATTCCTTGAGATAAATCGGCAATTTTTGCTGTATCTTTTGTATCGATATACAGCCACACGAAAGCAAGTAACGATACAATAGGTATTGAGGCAAAAATACTACCAATCAATGTGCTTCTTTTTGATATTTCGGAAATTGCAACAATTGTTACTGATGACAGCAACACTTTAAGAATATAGTAAATCATATCTTTCTTTCTTCTTATTTGTTATTCTATTTTTGCATCATTCCGCCCTGATTCATCATGCCTCCTTGTCCCTGCATCATTCCACACTGTTGCATCATCCTGTTTTTCAACAGTTCTTTCTGGTCGTTGTTCAACACGGCCTTCATTTTGCCGGCGGTTTCGTAAGCGGCCACTCCCATGCGAATCTTTGTGTCGGCACAATCCTGCAGTTGCTTTTCAACCTGGTTTGCAGGAGCCATTTCATCCAGCAGGTTATTCAACTTCACTTGCTTTTTTCGTAACTCCGATTGAAAATCAATTTGTTGTTTCTTAAACTCAGACTGCAAGTCATACAGTTGTTCCACTTGTTTATCGTTCAGCGATAACAGTTGTTGCATGTTGGGAAGGTGGCTCACCATCATCTCATACTTTTTCATGGGCATATCTTGACCCATCATTTGGCCGGACATAGGACATTTTCCTTTGTTCATCATGCCCTGCATCATTCCGCCGCCTTGCATCATTCCGCCTTTTTGCATCATCATGCCTTGTTTTTGACCTTGTTTGTTGTTCTGCCCCATCATTTGGGCGCTTGCCGTGTAGCCTGCCATAAAAAGCAGAGCCGTTGCGATAATTACTAGCTTTTTCATCTTTTTAGTTTTTTTCATGTGAACTTTTTGTATCTTTCACGGGAACAAGTTTCATATTGCATACCGGGCAATTCCCCGGTTGATCATACGTTTTGTCGCCTTCACATTTCATAGAGCATTCATAAACTGTTTTCATTTCTTGTGATGATTCTTCTTTTGTTTTCATGATTTCTAATTTTTAGCGTTACATAAATTCTTATATAAGTAACATCATTCACGCATCAATAGTTCAAAATTTGTTGAGATAAGGTTGCACATCACATCTCTTTTTGTCATAAAGAACTTTGTAGACCCTTCATTGAATGATTTTACTAAAAATATGTTGTAAAACATAGAATTTATTATAAAAATAATGAATAATATGCTTGTTAGTCTGAAAATAATCATTTAAATTTGTGTCGTATTTCGTAATAGATAAGGTCTTTAAACCTTTTGAGACTTCGAAAAGCCATTAAAACGTGGATTATTGACCCAACGAGGGGATGGACAACCAATCATCCAGGGATTATTGACCCAACGAGGGGATGGACAACCAATCATCCAGGGATTATTGACCCAACGAGGGGATGGACAACCAATCATCCAGGGATTATTGACCCAACGAGGGGATGAACAACCAATCAGCCATGGATGCTGACAGAACGGGCATTATTTGTAGGGAAAATTCGCATAAACACCGAATATATTTAATTATTAACTCAAAAATTTTAGTACTTATGAAAATTAAAGAATTTAGTTTGGCTCGCCTTCATAACGATGAGCATTTTCAGTTTCACACTTCTTTCCGGGATTTGGTTTTAATTTACACCGTACTTGGATTGAAAATTGAAGACTTGTTTACTCTGTTTCTGGCTGCTTACTCCAATGAATTGATATCATTGGATGTGGTGAGGAAAAATGCAATTTCCGACGATCTTGTTGAAGCTGACAATGAACGCGACAGTGTCTTCAGAGGGCTGTGCGATGCCGTGAAATCTGCTCGTAATCATTTCAATCCCGAAGTGCGTGCAGCTGCCAAACATATGCAAATATTACTTGACACCTATGGAAACCTTACTATTAAATCGTATGATGCCGAAACAGGCGGGCTAAATAGCATGTTATTTGATTTTACTGGATTAACTTAAGCTGCTGATATAGCTAAGTTGGGACTTTCCGAATGGGTAACGGAACTTGCTGCTAAAAATAAAGCTTTTGACGATTTGAAAAATGAACGTTATACTGAAGAAGTTGCCAAGACCATCCTGCGCATGAAACAGGAACGCGTAAATGTTGATACCATTTATCATCAGATTACCGAACGCATCAATGCACTGACAGTTGTGGAAGGTGCTGCAACGTATGCAGGTTTTGTAAACGAACTGAATAAACGTATTGACGGATACGAAAATACAATTTCGATTCGACGGGCTAAAGGGAAAAAAGTAGCCGAAACAATTCCAACGGCTAATTAAAAAAAAACTGATCAGAGAGCGTGGATGAAAGTTCACGCTTTTTTTTATTACTGAGTAAGAGTAGGAGTGTGGGTTTGTAGAAAAATGAGTTGCTAATTTTAAATCAAAATGTCTATAATAAGAGCCGAAAAGGATACAAGAGATAAACTCATCAGAAGAGTAAGAATGTCCTGATTATAAATCATTAACTTGCATTTAATGCATTTAAAAGTTATTTCTACTACATTTGCAAAACTTTTAAACGGTTTCATACGTTTGAATACAAAAATGAAAAAACTATTCTCCATATTATTTGCATCGTTACTGCTTCTTTCGGGTATGCATATTTCCATGGCTACACATTATTGTGGCGGTGAACTTGCAGGCGTGAAATGGTCGTTTGATGACGAAAAAGCAAATTGTGGTATGGAAATGCCGGGTGAAACAGATTCTAACAAATCTGGTATTTCACATGAAAGTTGCTGCAAAGACGAAATGTCTTTTTTTGCTGTCGACAATAATTATAATGCTTCTACTTTTCAACTGAATCAACCTACTGACCAACTTTTGCAGGTTTTCTATATTCCTGAAAATTTAGGTTTACTTTTACATTCTACAAAACTTTCTTCAAACACAAATGTCCAGCCACCCGGCAAGTTTCTTGCTTGTGCTGTCAGCCTCCCCGACATTTGCGTATTCCGTATTTGATTTGACCCCAAATCCGTCAGCTGACGGAGCTTTAAGAGTGTGACCTCATTTGAATAATCTCATTTAAGGATTTACATCAATATTCCAAAACTTCATCTCTCACAATTTTATTATAAACTTGATCTTTAAGTCCTCTCTTATTCCCCCTTTAGGGGGTTAGGGGGCAGGAGTTAGAGGTCGTAAAAACAAATCAAAATGAAAACTCTAAAATTTTTCTTAACCGCTGTTTTCGCGGTAGTATTAAGTGCCGGTTTAATGGCACAAATGAATCAGTCTCAAATGGCTGCAATGAAAACAAGTACTGTTACTAAAACACCGGTTAAAGTAACCAAAGCTAAAAGCGCAGTAACAAAAACTGAAATGATTAAAGTTGACGGGAACTGCGAAATCTGTAAAGCACGTATCGAAAAAGCAGCGAAAGTAGATGGTGTAACAAAAGCAGACTGGAATGTAAAGACCAAAATGCTTACCTTGGTTTACAATCCAGCAAAAGTAACCAGCGATAAGGTTCAAAAAGCCATTGCAGCTGTGGGACATGACACTCCAAAATACAAAGCCGACAATAAAGTTTATAATTCTTTGCCAGGATGTTGTAAATACAGATAATCAAAATTATTTATCAGGCGAATTAGCAAATGTGCTAATTCGCCAATAAATAATAATTTAATAGTAATATAATTTTTTTAAAACTAAAAACAAAATGAAAAAACAAATTCTTGGTTTAGTAATCATCGTAATAGTTATGATGATTGGGTTATCGGCTTGTACAACCGATAGTAGCGGAAAAGTCAATCTCTCAGTTATCAATGCAGAACAAAGCAATACCAAAACTGCACTTGATAAGTCGAAAGTCTACAATGATTCATTAGTTATGGCTTATAACTTGGCTACGGTTAAAAAGAATAATGTGACCTGTATTAAATACGATAAACTTTATCATCACAACGATTCGTTATTCACTAATCATTACAATATGTTTGGTGACGAAATGTACAAAGGAGGATTTATGATGAATAATTACAACTCGGGCAGTATGATGGGCAATGGAGGAATGATGGGCTCCGGCGGAATGATGGACGACGAACTTCGTGGAGATACTACCATGATGAATGGTTATTATAATACCATGCATCAATTACGGTTAAATCATCAAACCTATCATAATGGTATTTATAATTAATAAACAAACAAAATGAAAAAGATAATTTTAATATCCATGTTAGCTGTGTTTGCCATAATGACAGCAACAGCTCAAAATCAAGCAGAAATGAAAGATTCTGCAACAGTAGTTTATACCTGCCCAATGCATCCAGAAGTTGTTTCAGATAAACCAGGTTCGTGTCCGAAATGCGGAATGGATTTGGTGAAAAAAGAAAAAGAAAAAGTAGAATATACTTGTCCGATGCACCCAGAAGTTATTACAAATATACCGGGGAAATGTCCGAAATGTGGTATGGTTTTAATTAAAAAGGAAGATACTGCCAAAAAGAAAGGCAAAATGATGATGGGTTGCGGTATGAAGATGTAGGTGGCACCATAACCCCTTAAAGGGGGAATAAGAATGACCCCTAACCCCTGAAGGGGAACAAATATTAGTATTGATTATAACAACAAGACATTATTATGAATATAGAAAAGAACATACCAGATGAAACTAATTCAGTCCCCCTTCAGGGGTTAGGGGTAGACTCCCCCTTTAGGGAGTCGGGGGGCAGGTCTGAAGGTATGCTTAATAAACTAGTCAAATATTTTCTCGAACACCGATTGGTTACATTTCTATTCCTGATTGCCTTTTTGGTGATGGGGTTAGCTTATTCACCCTTTAACTGGAAAACGGGCTTCATTCCCCGTGATCCGATTCCGGTAGATGCGATTCCAGATATTGGAGATAATCAACAAATAGTAGCTACTGAATGGATGGGACGTTCGCCCAAAGATATTCAGGATCAGGTAACATATCCGCTCACATCTGCTTTGCTGGGTGTGTCGGGTGTGAAAACCATTCGTAGCACTTCCATGTTTGGTATGTCTTTTATTTATATTATTTTCAAAGATAATGTAGAATTTTACTGGAGTCGTTCGCGGATTTTGGAAAAACTAAATTCATTACCTGCCGGAACATTGCCGCAGGGCGTGCAACCAACTTTAGGACCTGATGCAACTGCACTCGGTCAGATTTATTGGTACACGCTTGAAGGTCGCGACCCAAAAACAGGTAAACCGAACGGTGGTTGGAATCCGCAGGAATTACGAACCATTCAGGATTTCTATGTGAAATACAGCCTTTCTTCTGCCGAAGGAGTTTCGGAAGTTGCATCTGTCGGTGGTTTTATCAAGGAATATCAGGTGGATATTAATCCTGATGCCATGAAAGCCTATGGAGTAACCGTGATGGATGTTATGAATGCCGTTAAGAAAAGTAATCTGGATATTGGTGCGGAAACGATGGAACTCAATAACGTGGAATATATTATTCGTGGTTTGGGTTATGTCAAGAATCTGAATGATTTGGAAAGTTCGGTGGTTGCGGTGCGAAATAATGTTCCGGTTCGTATCAAAGATGTTGCACATACTTCCTATGGTCCGGCAACCCGTCGTGGTGGATTGGATAAAGCCGGAGTTGAGGCAGTGGGAGCGGTTGTTGTTGCCCGATACGGCTCTAATCCTATGGAAGTGATTACTAATATTAAAGATAAGATCAAAGAGATTCAGGATGGATTACCACAAAAAACCTTAGCCGATGGAAGTATTTCAAAAGTTACTGTTGTTCCTTTTTACGATCGTGCCGGTTTAATTAAAGAAACAATTGGGACTTTGGAATCGGCTCTTAGTCATGAAATTCTGATTAGTATCATTGTTATTATCGTGTTGGTACTTAATCTGCGTGCATCACTTATTGTTGCCGGCTTGTTGCCACTGGGCGTTTTGCTGACCTTCATGCTGATGCATTTCTTTGGTATTGAAGCCAATATTGTGGCCTTATCGGGTATTGCCATTGCCATTGGAGTGATGGTGGATATTGGCATTGTGGATGTGGAGAATATTCTCCGACATTTGGAAATGCCCGAGAATGAAGGAATCCGTGGTAAGAGGCTGATATCGGTGATTTATCTGGCTACTACCGAAGTTCGTGCTGCGGTGGTTACGTCTCTTGCCACTACCATCGTGAGTTTTCTTCCTGTTTTTGCATTGGAAGCTTCGGAAGGAAAACTGTTTCATCCCTTGGCATTTACCAAATCCTTTGCCCTGATTTCTGCTTTTGTATTGGGAATTATTGTATTACCAACTTTAGTTTATTTGTTTTTCAATATAAAAATTGATACCAAAAAGATCAAACGAATTTTCAATGGAATCCTGATATTGGCAGGTATTACTTTTATTATTCTTTGGCAAACTTGGCCTGCATTGGCTTTGATTGCTATTGGGATTAATAACCTGCTGGAATATCGTTGGTCGGAAAAACATAAGGAATATCCGAATTATATCAATATCGGGATTACCGTTTTTGTTGCGGTTTATTATTTATCCATCGAATGGTTACCGCTGGGTGCGCATAACAGTACCTTGGTCAACTTTCTTTTTGTGGCAGGAATCGTGGCTGTAATTCTTACTATTTTGATGACGATGGTTCATTATTACGAAACGGTTTTGCGTTGGGCATTAGAAAATAAATGGAAATTCTTATTACTTCCGGCTTTTACTTTGTTGTTTGGATTAATAATTTGGCAGGGTTTTGATAAAGTATTTGGTGTGGTTGCTACCGGTGTTGAAAAGTTAGGTTGGCAAGGTCCGGCTAAAACATTTCCCGGAACGGGCAAAGAATTTATGCCTTCGCTTAATGAAGGTTCATTTTTGCTTATGCCTACCAGCATGCCACATTCTAGCATCGAAAAAAATTTGCAATATATTGAATTGTTGGACAAACGACTGGCTAACATACCCGAAGTTGAAGTAGCTGTTGGGAAATGGGGACGTGTCAACTCGGCACTCGATCCTGCTCCGGTGCAAATGTTTGAAAATACAATCAATTATCGACCTGAATATAAATTGGATGAAAACGGACAACGGGAACGGTTTAAAGTGGATGGTGATGGTAATTTTCTTTTGCTAAACGGAAAGAAATACAATGTTGAAGCTGAAAAATACCGTCCGATTTCAACCGATAGTCTGATTGTGGATAAACATGGAGAGTATTTCAGACAATGGCGACCTCAGATCAAAAGGGCGGATGATATCTGGAAAGAAATCGTAAAAGTGACCGATATTCCGGGATTAACTTCTGCTCCTAAATTGCAACCGATAGAAACTCGTTTGGTGATGCTTTCCACCGGAATGCGTGCTCCCATGGGATTGAAAGTGTATGGTCCTGATCTGGAATCGATAGAAAAAGCCGGATTGCAGTTTGAAAAAGCATTGAAAGATGACCCTTCGATAAAAGCTTCGTCGGTGTTTTACGATCGTGCGGTAGGAGCACCTTATCTGGAAATTAAACTCAACCGGGATGCAATGGCTCGTTACGGAATGACGGTTAATGATGTGCAGGAAGTGTTGCAAGTGGCGGTAGGAGGGATGGTGTTGAGTAATTCGGTAGAAGGTCGTGAACGTTTCCCGATGCGGGTTCGGTATGCCCGCGAGTTGCGTGATAATCCGGATGATCTGAAACAAATTCTAATTCCGTCAATGAATGGAATTCAGGTGCCCTTGGGCGAAATTGCTGATATAAATTATACCAAAGGTGCTCAAATGATTCGGAGCGAAAATACTTTTTTGGTGGGTTATGTAATTTTTGATAAGATTGAAAACAAAGCCGAAGTAGATGTGGTGGAAGAAGCTGCCGCTCAAATTCACAAAAAGATTGATTCGGGACAACTGAAATTGCCTACTGGAGTAACTTACAAATTTGCAGGAAACTACGAACAGGAAATCCGGGCAACCAAACGATTGTCTATCGTGATTCCAATCAGTTTACTTATGATTTTGCTTTTGTTATACTTCCAGTTCAAAACGGTGACCGCTTCATTTATCCATTTCTCGGGTGTATTCGTGGCTTTTGCTGGTGGTTTTATAATGCTTTGGTTGTATGGTCAGCCTTGGTTTATGAACTTCTCAGTGGCAGGAATGAACCTGCGGGATATGTTCCAAATGCATCCGATTAACCTGAGTGTAGCGGTTTGGGTCGGATTTATTGCGCTCTTTGGTATTGCTACCAATGATGGTGTACTCATGGGAACTTACATTCATCAGGTTTTTGAAGACAGACATCCAACTACGGTTCATGATGTGCGTGAAGCTGTTGTTGCTGCCGGAAAAAGACGGGTTCGTCCGGCCATGATGACTACAGCGGTGGCAGTAATTGCCTTGTTGCCTATTCTTACTTCCACCGGAAAAGGTTCAGATATCATGATACCAATGGCCATTCCCACTTTTGGCGGAATGATTATTCAGGTAATGACCATTTACGTGGTTCCGTTGTTGCAAGCTATGTGGAGAGAACATGCTGTAAGTAAAATGAAAGTATTGAAGAATGAAGAAATGTAAGAATGAAAATATGAAAAAGCTGATTATATATTTATTGACGCTGACTTTCAGCATTTCTGCTTACGGTCAGGATTCATTGATGAATTATTTGGAAATTGCAGCAAAAAATAATCCTACTGTTTTGCAACGCTATAATGAATATCAGGCTGCTTTGCAAAAAGTGCCGCAAGTGGGCAGTTTACCTGATCCACAACTGGAACTGGGTGTTTTTCTAAGTCCGATGGAGCTTATAAGTGGAAATCAGGTGGCAGAAATCAAATTGATGCAAATGTTTCCGTGGTTTGGCGTGCTTAAAAATGCAAAAGACGAAATGAGTCTGATGGCTAAAGGAAAATATGAATTATTTCAAGATGCTAAATTGCAAGTGTTTTATGACGTACAACGTACTGCATACGAACTTCAGAAAAACCGTTGGCAAGTTAATCTGACTCAAAAGAATCTGGATATTTTGAAAACAATAGAACGTTTAGCTATCGTGAAATTTAAAACGGGTGGCATTTCTTCTTCTTCAGGTTCGAGTAGAACGAGTGTTTCAACACCAAACAGCTCTTCAGGTTCATCGGGAATGTCTGGAGGAATGGGAGGCAATTCTGCACAAGCACAACCGTCTGTATCCATGTCAACATCCAACAATATGGGATCATCTTCCGGTGGTTCGGGATTGTCAGACATTTACAGGATACAGATTGAAATGGGAGAACTGGAAAATAACATTGCTTTATTGAAAAATCAGAGAACAACTATTTTAACAAAATTCAATGGGTATCTGAACAGACCGATGCAAACCGAAGCGGTATTGAACGATTCTTTGAAGCCCGAAACAATTGAAATATCACGTCTAACCGTTTCCGCCTCAGATTTTGATAGAAATCCAATGTTGGGAATGTTGAAATATGAACAACAGTCGCTTGATGCACGGACTAAAATGGTGAAACAAATGGGATATCCTATGGTCGGTTTGGGTTTAAACTATTCGGTCATAAATCGGAGTGATATGTCTACTTCACCAATGAACGGACGGGATATGATCATGCCAATGCTGACGGTTACTTTGCCTATTTACAGGAAAAAATACAAAGCAATGGAAACCGAAACAAACTTAATGAAAAAGGCTTCGGAACAAAATTATCAGGCAACATCCAATGAATTGCAAACTGAATATTATGACGCATTACAATTATATCAGGATGCACAACGACGTATAAAACTGTATGAAAATCAAACGAAACTGGCGCAACAATCGCTGGATATCATGATTAAGACCTTTTCAAGTTCAGGCACAAGTTTGACTGATGTTTTACGAATACGGCAGCAATTGCTCGATTATCAATTAAAAGAAGTAGACGCTGTGACTGATTTGAATACGTCCATTGCGTGGATAAAACGACTAAGAACCCCTAACCCCTAAAGGGGAATTAAATTAGTACTGATAAATTTAAAGTAAAATAAATACAAGATGAATAAACAAAATAAGGATAAACAAAACAATACTAACTCCAATTCCCCTTTAGGGGTTAGGGGTTCCTTTTCAAACAAATACTTCCGCTACGGGCTGTTCGTATTGGGCGGATTATTTCTTGGCTGGTTGTTATTTCATTCACCCAAAGTAGTAAAAGAAGAACACAATCATGTCGCTGAGCAAGCAAAAGAAGAAATCTGGACTTGTTCCATGCATCCTCAAATTCGGATGCACAAACCGGGGAAATGTCCGATTTGCGGAATGGATTTAATACTTTTGAAACAAGGAGCACATACTGAATCTGATTCAGATGCAGTTCATTTTTCAAAAGAAGCTTCTGAACTGGCGAATGTTGAAACAACCATCGTTATGCGACAAAACCCGGTCAAAGAAGTCAGATTGTATGGAAAAGTACAGGCTGATGAACGTTTGTTGCAAAATCAGACAGCTCATATTTCAGGACGAATAGAGAAACTTTACGTGAACTTTACAGGTGAATCTGTTCGTCAGGGACAATTGCTGGCAATGATTTATTCACCGGAACTAATAACTGCACAACAGGAATTAATTGAAGCCGCTAAATCGAAATTAACCCAACCAGAAATCTACGATGCTGCAAAAGAAAGGCTTCGACTCAGGTTGCTGACACCGGCTCAAATTGCAGGAATAGAAAGTTCAGGTCGCGTCAAAACAAGTTTTGAAGTATTTTCAAATACTTCTGGAATTGTTACAACAAAAAGGGTAAATACCGGTGATCATGTTTCGGAAGGAGATGTGTTGTTCGACATTGCGAATCTTTCAAGTATTTGGGTGCTTTTTGATGCCTACGAAAGTGATTTGCCTTTTCTTCATGTGGGAAATAAAGTTTCTTTCACCGTTCAGGCTTTGCCGGGCAAAGAGTATTCAGGCAATATCCAGTTTATCGATCCGGTGATTGATCCTCTTACACGTGTTGCCAAAGTTCGCATTGAAATTAATAATGCAGGCGGCAAACTCAAGCCCGAAATGTTTGTAAACGGAATTGTAAAAGCAAGTCTGGATCAATATAAGGATAAACTGGTAATTCCACGTTCTGCTGTTCTCTGGACAGGCAAGCGTTCCATCGTGTATGTAAAAAAACCCGAAACTGACGAATCTGTCTTCAAAATGCGTGAAGTAGAACTCGGACCCATGCTGGGAAATAGTTATGTGATTTTAAGTGGATTAACTGAAGGAGAAGTAATTGTAACCGAAGGCACGTTTAGTGTAGATGCAGCGGCTCAACTCGCTGGCAAGCCAAGCATGATGAATCAGAATGAACCTGAAATTAAAAAAGTTACGAGCATGCCCGGAATGAAAATGTAATGCCTGTTAAAGGATATTCGACTTATATACGTAGTGAAATCTAAATGATGTCGTATTTGTTACAAATTGAAACTCTTACTTTATAATTGAGAATAAAGGAAACACAAGAGAAGGAATTTTTGCTACTAAGGGACTAAGGTCTTATATTTCTATATTATTATCGCTGCCCTTAGTAGCAAATTATTCAAAATAATAATCCCTTATTTCTCTTGATTGGATGCTAAGTTAGATTTCAAAATACGAAAGTTGGCTTTTAGATAATTATTTTGTCTCCATTAGATCTTCGGTAATACTTCCGTAGCGGTGATATTCAAAAGCAATACTTTGTTCTTTCAGATAATGCAGTAATTCCAAACGACCTTCGATGGTTGGTTTTGCCGTGGCAACATATTTTCCCAGTTTGGCTGCTTCCAGATAAAATTCATTCGAAAGTTTGTCGGTACAGGTGCGTATTCGTTCGTAAATATTCATTTCGTTCAGAAATTCAGTTTCGGATTGAATCTTCAAAGAATATTCTTTGGTAGCATGATTTTTCAATATTTCCAATTTGAAATCGTCTTCATTTATACTCACAGTAATTGGTGTACCGGCAATATTGGCAGCAACAAGAATCATCGAAATATCGCATAAGTTATCAGTTGCCTGAACTCGCAAAGCCATACTTTTCAATGCTAAATAGCGGAAGGTATTCCGTTCACCCATTAGATTGTTTATATCCAACTCAAGTGAAAATTCATTCTCCCAATTCAGTTTATAACTTTCAACGGCAGTTTGGAAACGTGCATTTTCATGCGAATTTAGCTTTTCGGCGTATGATTTGAATTGCTTATTATTAGTGCTAACGGAATAAATAGGCTCTTTCTCAACAATTTCAACAAGCGAAGAAACATAATTCCGTCCACCGGCTTTTAATCCCGGTCCAAAAGCTGAGCGTTTCATACCTCCGAAAGGCTGACGATTTACAATTGCTCCGGTAATTCCCCGGTTGATATACAGATTTCCTGCTTCCAGATTGTTTTTCCATTTCAGTTGTTCTCTTTCATCCAAACTTTGCAAACCCGAAGTCAGACCATAAGCCGATTTGTTCATAATATCAATTCCGTGATCCAGATTGTCGATACAAACTACAGATAAAAGTGGTCCGAATAATTCATTTTCAAAAGTATAACTGCCCGGTTCTACGCCCCATTTGACTGTTGGTTTCAAGATAAAATGTTTTTCGTCGACGTATTCGGGTGCAACTAACCAGGATTCACCCGATTCAAGATTAGCAATGGCATGAAGCAGTTTATCGTTTTGATTGGTAATCATCGGTCCTACAACATTGCCTCCGTACCACACGCCACCGGTTTGTATACTTTTTACGGCATCAATCAGTTTTGTTTTGAAATCAGAATCGTTGTACACTTCTTTTTCAAGTAATAATAAGGAACAAGCTGAACATTTCTGACCAGAATTACTGAAAGCCGAACTTACAATATTCTGAATGGCATGGTCACGATCGCCGCTGGCAGTGAGAATAATGGAGTTTTTTCCACCAGTTTCTGCTGAAAGCGGACAGGTCGGATTGTTTTCCAGCAAACGGAATGCAGTATCGGTTCCACCAGTTAAAATGATATGTTGAATCCAAGGATGCGAACTAAGGTAATTCAAGGGTTCAAGACCATCAGTGCAAACAAGCTGCAAAGCGTCTTTCGGAACGCCGGCATCCCAGAAGCATTTTGCAAATTCCCAAGCAACCGGCAAAGCAACTGTTGCAGGTTTTAATATCACTGTATTGCCGCCAGTCAAAGCCGCTGCAACACCACCAACCGGAATTGCCAACGGAAAATTCCAAGGCGGAATAACCATCACGATTCCTTTTGGAGCAAGGCTTACCGTTTTCAAATCTTCAAAAGCTTTCATGCTGATTGGATAGAAGCGACAAAAATCAATAGCTTCAGAAACTTCTACATCGCCTTCACCAAAGGTTTTTCCGGTTATTGCCGACATACATCCAATCAGATTACCTCGCTTTATACTCAAATTTTCAGCAACTTTATGTAAAATGATATTTCGTTCTTCCAATGTTGTTTTTCTCCATTTCGAAGCGTCATTTTCAGCACTAGCAATGATTTCTTTTACCTGATCTAGATTTGAGAGCGAAGTTTCGCACACCAACACATCATTATTCTGACTTTTATCAAAATACTGTGTTTTCTTTTCAGTCGTAATTTCTTTATCGCCAATTTGAACCGGAATCTGATAGGGTTTGTCTTCATTTGATTTTTGCCACGCTTGGCGGATAGTATCGACCCACAAACGATTTGGCTGTAAATCAAAGTTGGTATCGGGTTCGTTTTTAAATGTTTCGTGTTCTGCGTTCTGCGTTTCGTGTTCTGCGTTCCGCGTTTCGTGTTCTTGGTTCTTGGCTCTTGATTCTTGGCTCTTACTGCTTACTTCTTGCTGCTTACTGCTTACTGCTTTCTCATTTCTGTCCTGCGTCCTATAAGCTTTTGCTTCAATTTTATCTTTTAATGCAAAAGCTTCCATAAATTGTTCCTGCAAAAAGTTCCATTGTTTGCTGTTGTATTTCAGATTGAACGAATAACTCAAAAAGTTGTCTTTACCGGTATTTTCATCCAGACGGCGAACCAGATACGAAACGGCATTCAGAAAATGTTCGTTTTTCACAACCGGAGTATACAGAATAATCTGTTTTCCAAGATTTCGCATAACGCGCGGCAAATGATTGGCCATTCCTTCAAGCATTTCGAAGGTGACCCTGTCTTCCACCCCCGTTTTTTTGCTTAACAGATAAGCATATCCAATGCTGAAGAAATTATGTGAGGCAACACCGATATGTAAAACTTTAGCATTTTCAGGTTGCAAAGCACGATCGAGAATATGCAGGTAATTCGCATCCACTTCCACTTTGGAATGCAGCACCGGGTTTTCCCAACCTTTGAGTGAGGAGATAATGCTTTCCATTTGTAGGTTGGCACCTTTAACCAGTCTCATTTTTAGGTGCGAACCTCCCTCGGCAACCCGTTGTTTTGCAAATTCAAGCAATTCGGTCTGAAAATTCCAGGCATCGGGCAAATAAGCCTGAACCACTATTCCAGCTTGATAATTTTTAAACTGAGGAAGACTCAGTACGGTTTTGAAAATGTCGAGAGTCAGTTCTGTATCTTTATATTCTTCCATATCCAAATTGACAAACTTGGGTTCGGAAACACCGTTTTCATCAATGTAGGGATAATCGATGGATTGTTGGTAAATGCGGGTTAAACGTTCGCAGAGATCAATCTTGTTCTGCGCGTAATTTAATGGATTGATTTGGGCATAAATACCCGAAATCTTGATGGAAATATAATTGATGCGTGGATCTTTGAGTGCTTCCAGATAATGTTCGTAACGATGATTAGCCTCACCATCACCCAAAACTACTTCACCCAGCAAATTTACATTCTGTCCTATGTGTTGTTTGCGACGTTCGGATAAATGATGATTCAGAAATGATGGTTTCTCGTTGATAATCACTTTTGAAGTGTCTGAACGAAGGCGGTATTTGAAAATAGGGACGGAAATAAAGTCGAACCAATAGCCGAAAGTGGTGAACAGCTTGATTAAAAAAGTATCGGAAGAATTGAAAAACTTTGGAATGCCGTATCGGTCAATCAACAATTTCATTCGTTCTGCCAGTATTTTATTGTCATGAATCTGCGATGATTCATCAAGCATTTTCGACAACAAAGTTTTGTCATTTGGATTCTGAATCAAGATGGCATATTTTTTCTGCTCTTTGAGTTCATCTTCTGTAATTTCTTTTTCCGATTTCGATAAAAAATCTTTTGCCCAATCCAGGACTTCAGTTGTGCTTATTTTTTCCATAAAATATAATTTAAGATTTGCCCAGAACTCTAAAGTAGTTCTAAAAGCTTGTATAATTCATTTTAGATTTATTGTTTTTGTTATATCCTTTTTTGTAGGTTGTGATAATGTTTAATATAATAAGGGAAAAAAAAAGAACCATTTTTGCTACTAAGCGGGCTAAAGCCATAATCGTTTAATTCTTATCGTAGCCCTTAGTAGCAAACAGGTTCTCAAGAAACTTGCCCTTATTTTCTTTGTATAATTAGACTCTTTATAGATTATAAGACAGAATAAATACTTTTTTTATCATCCACACGATTCGTGTTAGAACCACTTTTTCTATTCAAAAGCCCCCTTCAGGGGGTTGGGGGTTTCTGAATTTTTCCGAAAGATAAAGCAAAAGAATGAAATCTGAATAAATAAAAGAAAAATATTGAGTGGTTTTTTTACAATATTTCTTGTTGATTATTTAAGTTGGCTTTTTGATTTATTTTGATAGGAAAAGGTTCAAAATTCTTACAATCTTTCTTGTTAATAAGAGTGCTTGTTTTTGAGCAATCAGTATTGAACACAAAAATCCCGCAGATTTCGCAGAAATTGTTATTATCTGCGTAATCTCCGGGAGAAGTTCTCGTCTTTAAATTTTATTTTCCGAATAATCTTTCCACTTCAGTCCAGTTCACCACGTTCCACCATGCTTTCACATAGTCTGCCCGTTTGTACTGGTATTTCAGATAATAGGCATGTTCCCAAACATCGAGTGTCAGAATGGGTGTACCTTTCACTTTGGCGTCCGGCATGTACGGATTTTCCTGATTTGGTGTGGAAATGATGCTTAATTTACCGGCACCATCTTTAATCAGCCACACCCAACCCGAACCAAAACGACTTGCTGCCGCTTTTTCGAATTCTGCTTTAAAAGCATCTACACTTCCAAAATTATCAAACAGTAATTTCGTCATTTTGGGCGACATTTTGGCGGTTCCTGCAGGTGCCATCACCGACCAGAAAAAAGTATGGTTATAATAACCTCCACCTTGATTTTTTACGTTAGTCTGAATTTCTTTCGGAAGTTCATTCAGATTTTTGAGCAAATCCAGAATGTCTTTTTTGTACAATTCAGGATATTTTGCCAGCGCTTTATTCAAATTGTTGGCATAAGTCTGATGGTGAAAATTGTAATGAATGTACATTGTGGTACTGTCAATGTAAGGTTCAAGTGCTTTGTAGGAATAGGGCAGAGGAGCCAGTTTAAATTGGCCGAAAGCCAACACGGAAGTGCATACTGCCAGAAAGAAAAGTAAATTTAATCGTTTCATTTTGTTTAATTTAAAAGGTGAATAAGAAAATGCTTTCTTAATATAACAAGCTTTGGATTCGTTTGTTTAATGTGAATTAAAATTAGTTTTTTCGTGTGAATCTATTAATTCCTCTTTCAAACTATCATTGCCATTTAATTGAATAATTATTCTCAATTAACCGTAGCATATAGTTTGTCGAACACCGGGCAAAATAAGTAATACGCAACGAAGAACGGCGTATTAAAAAAAGCGAACCGGTCAGCCCGCTTTGCGTTTTTTATTGTTTTTCTAATGATTAGGTGACTTAAAGTCTCCTTATCATTAAAACCAAAAAAAATATTTATCTTTGGAGTCAAAAATAATTAGTAAGTAACTATTAGCCACCCCAACTTCATTTTCATTTATACCGATATTGTAAACATAACTACCATACTAAGTCATGAGAAAAGACCTTCAAATATACCTTACGGATAGTCAACTTATCAAAACCACTTACGAAAAAGTGGCTATTGTTTACACCAGAGGGAGTCTTAATCTGAACGACATTGTAGATGAGATGGTTCTTTTGCAACCCTCACTAAACCCCGACACGGTTTATGCCATCATCAGTATCTTCAACCGAACAGTATCCGAATTATCCATATCAGGTTACAATGTCAATACCGGTTTGGTTCATTTACGTCCTTCGGTAAAAGGCACCATTAAAAATCACAAATGGGATCATGAGACAAATCGCGTGACCATTTCTACTACTCCTACCGACTCGCTTCGCAAGGAAGCAGCTACCGCCACGGTCAATATCTTAGGCAAATTACCCAATCCGCATTCCATATCATCAGTACTCAACTTACCAACCCGAATATCATACTCACCTCTCACCCTGAATCGTGTAGTCGAAATCAAAGGAGAGTTGATGAAAATTGCCGGCGACGATCCCTCCTGTGGTATTGAGTTACAGAACACGGAAACCGGTGAATGTTTCCGCATTCCCGCCAACCAGATTATTGATAATTTTCCCCGCAAAATATTATTCATGCTGTGTGAACCCATCACACCCGGTACCTATAAACTCTCGGTTACAACCCAATACAGCGGTTCTAAAAGACTGCTCATTAAACCAATACGAATCACTTACTCATTACCGGTAATTGTGGTATCGAAACTATGAGTTATTAGCTCCCGTTACTACCCGGTTATGTGACTCCCCACTCCGTTCTACTAAGTACCTTAGTGCATACTTGCACTATATTGTAGTTCATACTTGCATTACATTGTAGTGCATACTTGCACTAAGCAACGCATTACTCCTTATCATACCCTGTCATAACAGGGATGCAGATGATTGCATTCGGACGATGCGATAGATGAAATAATGGTTAAGAGAGTTTGCTCAGATGTAGCAAGGATAATATTTTCAAATTCACATCGATTGTTTCAAATTAAATTATAACAATTTTCAGAATTAAAGTAATATGTTTAAATTTTTGACGTTTATTGATTCGAAAATACATATTTAAAATGTCTATGAAAATTCTTTTCTTATTTCTAATAATAATTTTGAAAAACGATAAGAAATGAAAAAGCAATTTAGGTTATGCGACTACTACTATGTTATCCTCTTTTAATTCGTGAAAATCATTACTTTTGTTCAGATAATTAAAACCTTTTATCCCCAATTATTTATGAATCGATTTAGTTTCAGTTTTATCTTGTTATGTCTTTTTTTACTGCCGCTTAGTTCCCAAAATCACACCATAAGCGGGTATATTACCAATGCCAAAAACGGTGAAACCTTGTTGAATTCTTCTGTTTATGAAAGAAATTCAAAGGTGGGAAACGTAAGTAATTCTTACGGGTTTTATTCGCTTACTGTTCCGAAGGGAGCAATTAATCTCGTCTATTCCTATGTTGGTTTTACTGCAAAAAACGTTTCATTTGTTTTGACAAAAGATACGGTGGTTAACATTCAACTAATGGAAAACACAGAACTGAGTGAGGTAGTAGTGTTGGGAAACCGGAAAGAACTGGGCGTTCAGGGTTCGCAAATGAGCGCTATTGAAGTTCCAATCAGTCAGATTAAGAGTGTGCCGAGTCTTTTCGGTGAAACGGATGTGATCAAAGCTTTGCAATTGTTACCCGGAGTTCAGTCGGGTACGGAAGGTTCAGCGGGTATGTATGTTCGCGGCGGTGGGCCGGATGAAAATCTGTTGTTGTTGGATGGTGTTCCGGTGTACAATGTAAATCACATGTTTGGTTTTTTCTCGGTTTTTAATGCTGATGCTATCAAAAATGTAACCTTATATAAAGGCAGTTTTCCGGCACGTTTCGGAGGCCGGTTGTCATCCGTGGTCGATATTAGAATGAATGATGGCGATGATAAAAACTATCATGGAAATGTAACTGTCGGACTTATTTCTTCCAAAATAAATATTGAGGGTCCGATTATTAAAGAGAAAACAACTTTTAATTTTTCAGCCCGTCGTACCTATGCTGATATTTTGGCACAACCACTTATAGCCGTTGCTGCAAAACAAAATGGTGGTCTGGGTAAAGCAAATGCAGGTTACTATTTCTATGACTTGAATGCAAAAATAAGTCATAAATTTTCGGATAAAGACCGCTTGTACCTGAGCGCTTATATGGGCGACGATGTTATTTATGCGAATTTGCAACAAAGTAATTCCGATTACGGCAATGAATCACAATCGGGTCGTATAAAAATGGATTGGAACTGGGGAAACCTGATAACTGCTGCGCGATGGAATCATTTGATAAATAATAAATTGTTTATGAATACAACGGCTGCCTATACCCGTTACCGATTCTATATGGCAGTGGGAACTGAAAACGAGACGGTTGTTAAAACACCACCTTCCACTTCTACCGAAAAACTTACAGTGGGTTATCGGTCGGGAATTGAAGATTATTCGGCAAAAGTTGATTTCGATTGGTCGCCTCTGCCCAATCATGATGTCAAATTCGGAGCAAACTATACTTTCCATACTTTTCGACCCGGCGTAACCATAGCACAGTTTAAAACTACCGGTGATATGAATCAACAAATGGATACAACCATTGGCGATCAGAGTGTAACCGCGCACGAAGCTACGGCTTATATTGAAGATAACATCAGCCTGAGTTCGGTATTTAAACTGAATGCCGGAGTTCATTTTTCTTCGTTTTTGGTTCAAAACCAATTGTATGGTTCAGTCTTGCCTCAACCACGTGTTGGGTTGCGTGTTTTGCTGACTGATAAAATGTCTTTTAAAGTTGGATATGCTGCCATGAGTCAATATATTCATTTGTTGTCGAACAGCAACATAAGTTTGCCGACTGATTTATGGGTGCCGGTTACCAAGCGCATTCCGCCCATGAATTCCAATCAATATTCAGCCGGATTATTTTATAATCTGGCCAATCTGATTGATTTTTCGGTGGAAGGATATTATAAAACAATGGATAACCTGATTGAATACAAGGATGGAGCTTCGTTTTTCGGATCAAGTACCGGTTGGGAAGACAAAGTAAGTATGGGGCGCGGTTGGGCGTATGGTATTGAGTTTCTGGCACAAAAGACCGTTGGAAATACTACAGGTTGGGTTGGTTATACCTGGTCGCATTCCAATCGTTTGTTCGACAGACCCGGTCAGGAAATAAATGAAGGCCTCGTGTTTCCGGCTAAATACGATCGAAGGCATGATATAAGTGTTGTCGTCTCTCACAAATTCAGCGACCGGTTTGATATGGCTGCTACCTGGGTTTACAGTACCGGAAATTGCGGAACACTGGCTTTACAAAGTTATGGCGGAACGGATATTCCACAAAGTAATTCGTATTATTCGGGGTCTTCTATGTACAATGGCAACGGATCTGTTACTACAGTTTCAAATCCGATTACAACCACTTTACCGTATGTCAGTTCGCGAAATAATTTCAGGTACAATCCATATCATCGGCTCGATATCGGGATGAATTTTCATAAACAACTGAAACATGGTATGCGGACATGGAATATCAGTGTCTATAATGCATATAACCAGTTGAATCCTTTTTTGACGATGGTGACAAGTAAATACACATACAATCCGAATAGTGGTATGGGTACTGAAAGGAAAGCTCTGACACAACTATCTATTTTCCCTATTATTCCTTCGGTAAGTTATAGTTATAAATTTTAATCCTTGAAAATAAGAATTAGTATGAAATCAATATCTTTATATTTTAGTATTCTTCTGAGTATTTTCATTTTTTCTGCTTGTGAAAAGGAAATAGAATTTAACGGACAGATTACCGACCCGATGATTGTGGTCAATAGTTACCTTAATCCGGATTCACTTGTCTCAGCTCAAATTTCGGTAAGTCGTTTTTTCCTGAAAGACAGTACCAACTTTCGGAATATACCGAATGCCGAAGTGGCAGTTTGGGTAAATGGAGCATTTAAAGAAAAAATGAGTTACGACGAGAAGGGAATTTATAACGGTACTTTCAAACCGTCGATAGGTGACACGCTTAAACTGGTGGTGAATGTTCCCGGTTTTAAAGAAGTAACGAGTCAAACGGTGATAGATATAAAACCGATTATCCTTTCCATTGACACAACGAATGTTTGGACAGGCACGCATTATGATATTAGTACCTATGGTTCATCGACCAATGGTGGGTCAACAATTTGGGTTAATGATACAATGGGAGTAGTAACTGGGCATACCATCAATTATACACTGAGATTTAAAGATAATGGAAATGAAAAAAACTATTATCGATTAATCGTGAAAACAACAAGTTATTATGTACAAACCGATACTGTGACTCAGGTTCAAACAGAAAGCGAGATGGAATCTTATTTTTTCGAATTTACAGATGTAGTTTCGGGAGATAATGCGAATACTGATCCATTGTCACTTGTTGGAGGAGGGTCTAATTATAATGAGTATCGTGTTTTTTCGGATGAGCTTTTTAATGGAAAAACCTATCCGCTTACTTTCAGTACAAATGAAGATGTTCATACTTACAGACCGGATTATCAGTATGGAAGTAAAACTCCCGACAGAAAGAAAATAAGCATTTACCTACAAAGCATAAGTAAAGATTATTACCTGTATGCTAAATCAAGACTTGCCGCTCTTAATGGAGATAACTTTTTCTCGGAACAAGTTCAGATTCATAATAACATAGTGGGCGGTATCGGAATTTTAGGAAGTTACACTGCCAGTGATGTGTATCAAATTGATTTGCAGTGAAATTAAAATCTTCATTTGTTCCCTTTGAAAAGTTTTAGAAACAATATATTTTTCAAATTACGTGTATTAAGGTAACAGAGAAAATTAAATGTCGTATTGTTCCAATATGTGGTTGTTTCTGCTTTAGAAACACGAGATTATATTACACCGAGTACTTATATCATTTTAATCAACAACTTTGGATACAAATCATTTTTAACCCATACAAAGTGTGGTTCTTTACTAAGAATCTTTTCGTACATCCGTTTTGCATCTGCATTTCTGTCCAACTTTTCATAGGCTAGTGCAATGCTGGTGAGCAAATTTAAATAAGCCCAGTTCTGTTCGGTATCTCTATTTTTTTCCATCAATGCAGCGGCTTTTAAGAACATTTTTATTGCTTCTTCTTTATCACCTCCAAATACCCGTGGAGCATAAAAAAGTGCATGTCCTTTATCAATAATTGCCTGAACATTATTGGGTTCAATTTCATTTGCTTTATCAATGTAACTTCTGCTTTCAGGTCCAAGATAAATTGATTTGAATTTGCTGATTCCGATTCGAAAACCTATAAATGCTCCTTTGTAGGATAAAGCAGTAGCATTTCTGGGAGAAACAGCTAATATTTCATTCACTATCTTTTCTCCATTTGTTATGTGTTCCAAAGCACTTGCATACTGCTTCTTTCCCATCTGAAATGCCACGAAGCCATAGTAATAGTTAACCAGTTCCAGTTTTTGATTAATCGTTTCAGGGGGATTGTTCGTTTCAAATGTCCGTATAATACTTCCCCATTTATACATTTCACGGTTAACGAAAGTGCTATAAATCATTTTTTTATAAGGTGTTTCCGCTTCAACATCAACAATTGGTAAAAACAGAATACACAGCATTAGAATTCTGTTCATATTTCTTTTCATCATTTCCATCATTAGTTTCTTTTGTTTATTTTTGCAAAGGTACTCAATTAATCATCAAAGGTCATTGATTGAAAATCCAATTTCATTATACTACTGTTAAGAATTTCAATATGGTGCTTTCTACTAAATTAGTGAACATCTCTCACTTTTTTGCAATCATTTTGTACTAATTTTTCAAATAAATCGTTATTGATTTTACTGTTACTGAAAAATTTACCGTATTGTGAATTTTCGTTTTTGAAACGACACAAATTTTCAGTATATTTGCAGGTTAAAAATCAGAAATAAATATCAACCAAAGATTGAATGATTGACTATATAAAAGGCGAAATAACTGAACTTACTCCGGCATACGTGGTATTGGAAACCGGCGGAATCGGTTACTTTGTTCATATAACATTACCGACTTTTTCTTATCTGGGTGAGCTTACATCAGCCAAATTGTATGTATATGAGGTTATTCGCGAAGATGCACATGTTCTTTACGGTTTCAGATTGCAAAGTGAAAGACACTTATTTTTGCTTTTGATTTCCGTTTCAGGTATTGGTGCCAACACGGCACGAATGATTATGTCGTCCTATTCTGCTCAGGAAATTCAGGAAATGATTGCTTCAGGAAATGTTTCGGCATTGAACGCGATTAAGGGAAT
>JBBRTR010000035.1:0-23561 GCA_038244215.1 Bacteroidales bacterium | reverse complement strand
TCTCTTTGAACCGATTTACTTTTTCAGGATTTTTTGAAGTGATATCAGCTTCACACAATTTCATTAAATCTTCAATATCATCCCCCGCATCAAAAAGCAAACGTCGTATAGCCGAATCAGTCACTTCATCTTCGCTCAACACGATAGGCCGCATGTGCAGTGTCACCATTTTCTGCACATACCTCATTTTTTCGTTCGTGGGCAGTTTCATGCGACGGACAATTTCAGGAATCATTTTCTCACCAATGTAATTATGGTTATGAAAAGTCCAACCCAGCCGATTATCAAAGCGTTTTGTGCGTGGTTTTCCAATATCGTGAAACAAAGCTGCCCACCGCAACCACAGATTATCGGTGTACTGACAAAGATTATCCAGTACGACGAGCGTGTGATAAAAATTATCCTTATGCCCAACTCCATCCTTCGTTTCAGCACCTTTCAAAGCCAGCAGTTCAGGGAAAATCAGTTCGAGCAAACCGGTTTTTTCAAGCAGAATAAAACCGACTGAAGGTTTTCGCGACAAAATGATTTTATTCAGTTCGTCGGCAATGCGTTCTTTCGAAATAATTTCCATACGATCTTTATTCCGGATAATAGCATCAAAGGTATTGGTTTCGAGGAAAAATCCAAGTTGAGCTGCAAACCGGATACCTCGCATCATCCGCAACGGATCGTCTGAAAAAGTAATATCGGGGTTTTGTGGAGTGCGAATAACGAAATTCTTCAAATCTTCCAAGCCGTTGAACGGATCAATCATTTCCCCGAAGCGGTTTTTATTCAGGCAAATTGCCATGGCATTAATCGTGAAATCGCGTCGGTTCTGATCATCTTCCAAGGTGCCGTCTTCAACGATTGGTTTCCGTGAATCCCGCTGATATGATTCCTTACGAGCTCCTACAAACTCAATTTCAAGGTCTTTGTGTTTAACCTGAGCCGTTCCGAAATTTTTAAAGATAGTAATATTCGTTTTCTTTCCCAGCTTTCTTGCAACATGTTCAGCGAGCAGAATTCCACTACCCACCACCATCACATCGATATCTTTGGAAGCCCGTTTCAGAAAAATATCACGCACAAAGCCGCCAATTACATAACATTCGAGGTTCAGTTCGTCGGCGGCTTCGGAAATGATTTTAAATATTTTATGTTGAAGAAATTCTTTCATTGAATTTTAATCCCGTTTTTTAAGTAACACAAAAGTACAGGAATAAATTTATATATCAAAGTCAATGTCGTTTAGTTAGCAGACGGATTAAAAAAACAATATAAATAACCACTGCCAAAGAATTTAAAATCTTACGCATGGTAGTACTTTTTCTAAGTATCAAAGGTAGAATTATTTTTCTACAATTCTAACGGTTTTCTAAAATCTGTGAACAATACTTTCAGATTAATTTGAGAATAGCTTCAACTTTCAAGACTTTAATCTCAAGCTAATTCTGGAACAAAGGATAGTTCAATTTTTAATCGCTTTCGTTCCGAGTTAATTTCCAAAAGTGGAAAAATGATTTTTAGTATAATATGTTTTGGTCAAATTTCTAAAGAGGTTATTTTGTAATTAATATTCGTCAAAAAAAATATTGTTCATTACATAAAATATGCAGTTCATTACATAAAATAGTCAGTTCATTACATAAAACAAGCAGTTCATTACATTCTCGTATTTTGCATTTGTTTTGTATTTTTATATTTAATAAGTTTGTACCGACACTCAGTAACATCCTTTTTTTTCTTGGTTTCAAATGATTCAATATATAAATTTTATAATCAAAATGATGCTTAATAATTGTCAATTAGAATATTATGAATTAAAAAATTTACTTGCATTCTCAGATTTTAGTAGTTTCACATGTAAGAAGAATTTATTAGTTTATAAGTATGCTCTTATTAATGGACACTAAAAAACAATTTTAATTTCATTTTCATTTGAAAACGCTAATACACCTAATTTAAAATTTATCTTACAATATTTCTTACCCTTTCATAATTTTTAAATGTGTTAATATTTACTTAAAAAAAACGATTAAAATGAAAAAACGATTTGTTTTATTGATAGCGCTGCTATTTGTGGCACTATACGGATGGACAGGCACACTGAATGTCCCCAGTGCTTATACCACCATACAGGCGGCTGTGGCAGCAGCGATTGCGGGTGATATGATTACCGTTGAAAATAATTATAACCACAACGGAATGATCGTGAAAATAGATAAAAACCTTACCATAGAAGGTAATGGTTTTAGTATTAATTCAGGTTTTGACGTAATAAGTGGCGCTGTTGTTACTGTTCGTAATCTTAAAATTGACAAAATTCCATTAAAGGGAGGTATGTCAGGTCAATCATCTAACCCTGGTGAGCAAATTGTTAACAGTGTACTCAATACTGGTAGTAAACTAACCTTAGATGGTGTGACTATAACAGTTGAAAGGAGTACCAGTGGCAACACCTACAATCTTGTAGGTGTAAATGTTGGTGCTGGTGCAGAGCTAGTTTTGACAAATTCAACTCTTAATCTTACAAACGAATCCAATGTTTATGGTGTTTACGGTCAGTCCGGTGGTCCTAAAATTAGTGTTACAAACACTACTCTGAATGCACAAATAGCCCCTGAAGGAATATCAAAAAGATATATATACATGGTAGGGAGCGAATTGGCTAAAAACAATACTTTAGCTACTATAAATTTAAGTGGAAACACTTATAACCCTACATTTAGTAATCCAGCTGAACAGAAATTTCGGGAGGTGTATCTAGATGGAGATCCAAGTACCCTCACAGTTACCCAAATCAACAATTATTTAGCTAGCGTTCTAACTAATGGGCAAACAGCACGTGTTTCCTATCCAGTTTTAGGAGAACATATCTTCCCATGGCCAGTGCACAATGTGAAATTAGGTTTATATTATGACGCCATACAATCTGCTATAGATGCAGCAACTGCTGGTGATGTGATTACAGTTGATGCTGGCACATATACTGAGGCAATTAATGTTAACAAAGCGCTTACTATCAATGGACCTAATGTTAGTAAAGCTGGCAACGATGTAACTCGCGGAGCTGAAGCTATTCTTTTAAATGGTACAATGAACGTGAATGGAAGTCCTGTTGTGATTGATGGATTTAAAGTGTACCAAACAAATGATGTTCAACAAGATGTCGTAATGCTTGGTGGCTCATCAGAAGTTACGTTCCAGAATTCAATTTTAGAGCGCAAAGGGGTAGCTCCAGGTATTATTGCTCGAGCTATTGCTATTTCTGGTTTTACTGGCGCCAAGACCATTCAGAATAATCTTTTTACTGGAGATCCATCTGGAGGATTCTGGGGCGGACATAAAACATGGAATAGTGGATTGTGGATTAATGGCGGTGTAGGTAATACTGTTAATATCCTTAACAATGTATTCGAAAATTGCCGTGGAGCAGTAAATATTGATGATATGGCCGCAGGTATTGATTTTGTTGGAAACACGTTCCAATCATGTGGTACTTACATGTCATTTGGAGGCACTAATCCATCAGATGGTTCCTTTACCTTTGGTTCAAACAACTTTAAAACTGCAGCAGATTTTATCAATCTGAGTAATGTAGCATCTACTTTCAAGCTAGATATCTCTAGTGGCACATACAATGGGACTGCTTTTAGTGATCTTCCTTTGGCCGATTTGTTTACCCTTGATTCAAAAATGTATCATCGAGAAACATCATCGGGCAAATTTGGCTTGGTTTACTATGTGGCCAATCATATTTACGTGAACAATAAGCCAATCCAAACAGCAATTAATTATGCTAAAACTGGTGATGTAATCGAAGTTGCTGCTGGTACCTTCGAAATTACAGCACCCATCACTATCAACAAGGGTATTCAACTTCGCGGTGTTTCTTATAATACTGCTGGAACAGCATCAGTACGGACTTCGGAAACAATCCTTAATGACGCCAGAACTCCAGCTACTAACTTCGGAGCTTTTGCAATTACTACAACTGAGTCTGTTATCATAGATGGTTTTACTTTTCAAGGTTCAAAAATTATTGTCAGCCAACCGGCAAATGCAAAGTTGACCTTAAATAATAACCGACTGATATTGGCTGCCATGCCAAACTCAGGACAAACTAATATGATTTTCAGCGTAGGTTGTGTACTTACACTTAATCAGAACTACATTGAAACTACTGGTTTTAATGCCTCCAACAGTGCATTAATGCAGGTTGAAGGTGCATATAAAGGTAGTGGAACTTTAGATAAAATGGTTGTTACCAATAATATTTTCAAAGGAATACCTAATTTTGTTACCTATAATGATGGCAATGGTCAAAGCATATTACAGCTTAATTTCAATAATTGTCAGGGAAATGTAGACAATAATACCTTTGATGGCGTTGATATTGGTCTACTATTAGGTGGTACTGGCGGAAATATGACAATTAGTGGCAACACTTTTGATAATATTAAAAGGCATTCTACTGATCTTCCACTTGGATGGTATGGAGCAGGCATTCTTTTGTTCAATCCATCTTTTAGTGGTCCAGTAAATATCTCTAGCAACACATTCCAGAATTCTGATTGTGGAATCAGGACTGCATCTGATGGGGGTGCATTTACTGAAACAGGTAGCAATCTACACTTCTCAAACAATACATTCAGCGGGAATATTTACGACATAGTAAATAAGATGCCAGCAGTTACTTTCACCTTGGATGGAGATAACAAGATTGCAGGAGCAACCCTTTCTTCAGCTACAACAGCTCAGTTATTTGCAGTAGAAGATAAAATTGTACATAAAATTGACAAATCAACCTTTGGTTTTGTAAATTTCAAACCCAATAATGTTTATGTAACAGCAAATAGTTTCTTCATTCCTGGAAGTACGACTACTCCGAGTATCGAACGCGGTATTGATGCAGCAAGTGCAGGATATACTGTGAATGTGGTATCTGGTACTTATGATGGAGATGTAAATACAACAGGAAAACCTGTAGTTTTCTCAATAGGCAATAGTCCTGCTTGTGTTACTATCAATGGTAATGTTACATTAACGTCAGCAGACACATGGGTAGTTGATATTAAAAGTGCTACAGCATGTTCAGGAACTGTTAATGGTAATTTCAATGCTGGTGGAGCAAAACTTAGCATCTTGGTTGATCCTGAT
Organism: Bacteroidales bacterium; assembly: GCA_038244215.1. Classification (GTDB taxonomy): domain Bacteria; phylum Bacteroidota; class Bacteroidia; order Bacteroidales; family Paludibacteraceae; genus Paludibacter. The sequence goes on along the minus strand of JBBRTR010000035.1, from coordinate 18,416 downwards.
TATGTTCCAGCAGTGAAATCAGCTTACCAGATTTTCAATGTTACAGGTACGATAACTGGTGCTTTCTCAGCAACTACGTATAGCTTTGGTAAATACAGATTTAGTACTTCATTCGCAACAAAAGCTATAAGTTTAGTTTCAGCTGATCCTTTAGCTATCGATGCAGCTTTGTATGAAGTTGGTTGTGCTGAATTTAAAGTAGTATTGAAACCATCTTTCGATCTTGTTAACGATCTTAGTAATGTGCAGTTTACCTTGAAATATCCTGATACAGTTGAATTGACTGATGTTATATCAAAATTTGGGTTAACTACACAAACTCCAATCGCTCCAAACGGCGGATTTAAATATGTAACGTATGCCGTTACACCATTAGCAGGTGCTGTTTGGTCGGCTGGTACTGAAAATGTAGTACTTACATTCAGACATAACCGATTGGGTACAGGCGTAGGTAATTTTGAAATTTTACCTTATTCAACTGCAACTCCTACCACAAGTTATTATACAGAATATGGTGGTTTAGATGTAAGCGGTGCAATTTATGCAAACGCTTTGGGTGCTTCGTTGGCTGGTTGTCCTGTTCATAACGAAACTAAGGATATCTGGTATTATAAAATTCAGCCAGCAATAACTGCAGCTGATGCTACAAACACAATTACAGTTGCTGCAGGAACCTATGCTGAAGATATCATAGTTAATAAAGCGTTAACCATTTTAGGACCTAAAGTGGCTGTTAGTGGCTGTGACGCTTCCCGTGGAACTGGCGAAGCAATTATAGTGCCTGCAACAAATGATGCTAACAATGGTGTCATATTTAATGTTCAGGCAAGCAAAGTTACCATTAAAGGATTTACCATTGATGGTGATAACCTTGGTTTAACAGGTGGCTATGCTGTAAACGGAGCAGATGTGAATGCTGCAAAAGGTGTTCAAAACGGCACAAGTCCAATGTGGATTGATAACTTTATTTTTGATAACAACATCGTAAAGAATATCAAATCACAGGGTGTTTATATTGAGGGTAATGGCACACAGTCCTCCTTCAATTATTTCCGCAACAACAAATTCACAAATATCTGGAACGAAGGTATTCAGGTTGTCAATCAGATTCATGTTGATATTGAGAACAATTGCTTTAATTTGCTTAACAGAGGAATCAGTTCTCATACGATTGGAACTGCTGCAAGTTCAGGATTTGCACCGAAAATTTCTAACAACACCATTGAAATTTCACCTACGGGGAATACTTCAAAGTCTCGTGGTATATGGGTAAATCACCATTATACAGGAGCAGCCGATTACGATGTGTCAGGAAATACAATTACCGCTGATGCAGCTATCGCAAATGACTTTGTTGGTATAGCAATTTCAACCATAGTGAATAATACTGTAGTCAACGTTAGGAATAACACAATTAATGGCAACGGCGTTGGTAAAATGGGTTACTATTTGTGGAACACCGATAGTCATAATCTAATTGTATCTGGAGGCTCAGTTACAGGAGTTACACAGGATGGAGTCTTGTTGACAAATTATGATGCTTTCCTAGGTTTCGGGGCTAATTATATGGCAGGCAACTTCGTGAAGGTGGATAATGTTACCATCAACTCAGCAGGAAATGGCGTTCACTTACTTTTCACTGCAAGTGGCAATGGTGCCCCTGTAAGTGCTGAAGTTTCTTACTGTACTAACATCACTTCAGGTACAAACGGAATTTTTGTAGATGGTGCTAATGCATTCGGAAACATTCACAATAATACCATTAATGCAAGTGCATTTGGTATCAATGTAAATGGGTCAACAAGCACTGCAACCAATGCCCTTACTATCAAGGACAATGCAGTTACATTTAGTAGTCAGTTGGCTGGAACAGCTCCTACAGTTGGCGTTTCATTGAACTCTATTGGAGGTACTCAAGCTGCCTTAATTAGCAACAATACTATTGCTGGACCATACTTTGGTTATAAAATTTATAACCTGAATACTGTGCCTGCAACTACTATTACAGGTGGTTTTATTACTGGTATTATGCAAGGTGTGGCTGCTTGGAATCTTGATCCTGTCGGTTTAGTAAATCGTGCTCCTTCTGCTTTCAATGTAAGCAATTTGGCAGTTTCAGGATTTGCCGGAGCTAATACAGGCAGTTTCCACGCAGGTGTGTATGTTTATACCGGTGGTGCTGTTCCCAATACGTCAATTACAGCGACTGTTGATAAAGTAAGCGTAACCGGAACGGGTAAATTTACCCAGGATTGTGCGGGTCTTTCATTTGCCGATTTTTCAACTTTTGCAAGTGCCGGACAGACTATCACAGTTTCAGGGAACATCCTAACTGGTAACCTAAACCGCGGTATCAATGTAAGAGGTGATAATGCAGTTGTAAATATTATTGGTTCCACCCTTACCAATAACGGATTTGATCCGGAAGGTTCAGATGGAAATGATGGTTTTGGAGTTATTGCTTTGAAAAATGCAAATGTGAGTATTCAGAATTGTTTAATTAGCAACCCTGCTTCAACAACCAAACCTGTTACAGCACTATCTGCCTTAGGAGGTGCAACAATAACAGCAGAAGATAATTCCTTGGTTAATAATGGCAATGCAAATGGAAAACTCGCTAATAATAGCAGCGTAGTTCCAATGACAGCTACTTGTAACTGGTGGGGAACTGCAAATTTAAGTACTATTAGCAGTAAGATTTCAGGTAATGTGAATTATATTCCTTACAAAAGTAATGGTACTGAACATAGTCCTTCGGCTTTTTCTAATGGATTTGATCCTGCAGCTCCTTGTGAAATGGTATTGCCACTGAAAGTTTGGTTGCAAGGTCCATACAGCGCAGGTCTAATGACTACTAATTTAAGTGCTCAGATTCCTACGAATCAACCATACAATGTTGCACCATGGAATTATCCTGGAGCAGAAACTTTACCAAATCCACTTCCAGTAAATGTAGTTGATTGGGTAATGGTTGAAGCCAGAAGTGATGCAAACACCGCGGTTGAACGTAGCGCAGGTTTATTGTTCAAAGATGGTAGTGTGAAAGCTAATTTTGATAAACTTGTACAGTCTGATGCCTATTATTTTGTAGTGTATCATCGCAATCATATACCGGTTATGTCAGCTGATAAAGTTTCAGTAGCTTCAGTAGCAATTAATCCTGCTCTATTGGATTTGACAGTAGCAAAAAACTTGTATGGAAATGCAAATCTTATACCAAATAAACCGGCAATAGAACTTACAACTGGAGTTTGGGGTATGATCGCAGGTGATGTAACACACAATGGATCAATTCAGTACAGCGGTCCTGGAAACGATAGAGGTCCTATCCTTGCACGTATAAATGCTGGTATTGTTGGAGCAACAATGAATTCAGTTCTTCACAATGGTTATTGGTTCGAAGATGTATTGTTGGATAACACTGTTTTATATAATGGTGCCGGTAATGACAGACAGCCGATAATTGATAATCTTGGAATTCTGACAGGAACAAGCTATCTGAATGCAGTTTATACTACACCAGTTCCTCTTCCGGTAAGTGTTGGCGGTATTCAAGCAGCACCTGGTCATAGAGCAGACAAACCAATTAGTATAGAGGTGACTGAAAAAGGCATTGCTATATCATCCTCTAAATTGATTGAAAATGCTTTAGTTGACAATATTCAGTTTACATTGGCATGGGAAACGGGTAATACATTCGTAGAAAAGGCTATCAAAAATTCCACATCTTCATTTATGTTATTACCTCAGGGTGAAGTCGTAAATATCGATGGAATTAGTAACCAGGTATTTGTATCCACTAGTATGATTCAATTACCAAAATCATGGAATCAAGATGAAACGAAGTCTGTTCTATCCTTTGGCAATAGTATTGTGCCGGGCAGCGTTTGGATTGCTGATAATGACTTTACCGCTACACATAATGCAATGTATTATGTTTCAGTTTGGGGCGAAGACCTTACAGGTGAGATAAAAGCTAAAATCCCTACAGGAGTTAACGATCTTGGATTTGAAGGAATTAACGTGTATCCAAATCCAACCATTAATGGTAAATTGTTTATTAGCTTAAGTGAACCATCAAGCAACGACATTCGTATATCAATTTTTGATGTGAATGGTAGAATGCTTAGAGCCACAGAAACAACTTCTGTTGATAATCTTATAAAACTCGATGTTTCAACTTTCGTAAATGGAGTTTATTTCCTCAAGGTAGTTGTTGATGAAAGAGTACATACTTGTAGATTTATTGTACGGAAATAGTATTTTGTTATTTATTAATTTAAAGTGTTGAATTTATTGGTACTCCTGTTATGATAACAGGAGTACCATATTTTCAAAGTTTTTGGTCATTTTTTAAAATCTTAAACATGAAAAAGCAATCCTTATTTTTTAAAAATACACTTCTATTTTCATTAAATAATTCTCTTGTATTTAAGATACTAATTTTATTAAGTTTACTACAAACATTCACTCCCAGTTTACATGCAAATAAAACTGATGATAACCTTAAATTTGACATAGGACTTTACAACCCAAGCTGTGCTAACTTTGAAGTACGATTAAAACCAAACCAAACGATAGCATCAAGCTTATCAAACATACAGTTTACACTGAAATGGCCTGAAAATTCATTTGAAATTACGGGCATCACTACTGACTATTCTTTAGAACAACAAGGACCTAAAATTACAATTGGTGGGTTCAATTACGCTGTGTTTGTTTCAGTACCGGCGAGTGGAAAACAAATAAACTGGACTGCAGATACCGAATATACAATAATGACTTTTTTAGCCAGTCAGAATGGATCTGGAAATGTGGATGTAATCCTATCCACTGATAGTTGGTCATCACAAAATAACGGACTTTTTTACGTAGAATTATTTGGGGATGATAAAACAGGAAGTATTTATCACAATGCTTTAAATGCGAATGCTGAATGCCTGATTAAGGCGTACTTGAAAGTGATTTTACAGGGAGCTTATGATGAAACAAATCAGATAATGAGAACATCGATCAATCAAGCAGGTAATTTACCTAAAAATCAGCCCTATAGCATTGCTCCTTGGTTGTATGCAGGATTGGAACAGGTGACAAGCTTTAATAGCGATATTGTGGATTGGGTACTTGTAGAATTAAGAGATAAAATACATCCTGAAATAATAAAGGCTACGCGAGCATGCTTACTTTCAAAAAATGGTGATGTATTAGATATTGATCACAGCACCGGGATTAAATTTGAAGCTGAAGCAGACGATTACTTTCTGGTAGTGAAACACCGGAATCATTTACCGGTAATGTCTTCAGCACCAATCTCATTACCCAATGAAATGAATGTTTATAACTTCACAACTAAAACCAACTTACAACAATTAGAATTAGAACCTTCAGGAAGTGGATTCTATGGGATGATTGCCGGAAATGTAAAAGCAGATAATCAATTGAGATATAATAATGAGAATAATGACAGAGGACTAATTTTAGAATTGATCAATATAGTCACTGGAACAATAAATTTGAACAACACGGTCTCAGGTTATTATTTGGAAGACACCTCACTTGACAATCAGGTTATCTATAACAATATAAACAACGACAGAAGTATTATTATATTAAATCTAAAACGATTAACAGGTTCACCTAATTTAAATTTAGTATATACTTCTACTGTAGAGTAAAAGGAATTCATTTTAAGCATTTATTTTATTTAAAATTTACTTTAAAAACAACTACTTTATGTACAACTCTCTTTATCAAATAAAAAGAACATCCATCCTAAAAAGCATTTTAGTGTTCTTTATGCTTGTAATTTTCATGCACACCAGTGCACAGGATAGGATAGATATTGGTTTGTATAAAACAACAACACCAGTGAATACTGTTCAGGTAAAAATGCGTCCAAACTATTCTCTTCCAAACAATTTATCAGCATTTTGTTATACAATTAGATGGACAGATCCAACTATAGTAATATCAATGAATTATTACTCTCCGTATTTTATTAGTCCAAATGACAATGGTGTTCCTAGAGCTGTTACAATAGCTGGAGTGAACTATTATTATATGGTATTTAATGCTGTCACAAGTGCTTACAATGGTGGGCAGCTGAATCCCGGAGATGAAGTTTTAATTTCTTCTTTCTCATTTACAGGAGGCTCCTGTAATACGATGAATGAATTTGAGATTATTAATGATGCCTGGACTAAAGCGGAAAATGCGAATGTTTATTTTGAAGTTCAAGGTAGAACTAAAACGGGAATTATTTACAAACCCAAAGTAAGTTTCAATGCTATAGCCGGAGTACCTTCTTCAAATCAGCTAATATGTAATGCTACTACACCTTCAGATATCACATTAAATGGTTCGAATGGAGATATTCAATGGCAAAAGTCCACAGACAATAGCGTGTTTACCAATATAAGTGGAGCTACATCTGCAACGCTTACGTCAATGCAAATGGGATCACTTACAGCTACGACCTATTATCGTGCGGTGATTACTATTGGTAGCTGTACTGCAACTTCTGATGTGGTTACTGTAACGGTATCCGCAACAACAAATACATGGACTGGAGGAAGTTCAGACTGGAATACACCGACAAACTGGAGTACAGGTTTAGTTCCACTGCCTTGCAACGATGTAATAATTCCTTTTACCGGCATAGTTAATTTCCCTGTGATTTCAACTACAGGAGCTATTTGTCATGATCTTACTATAAATCCGGGAGCACAATTGACATTGAACGCTGGTTTTGCTCTTTCAACAAAAGGAAATCTCTTAATTGAAAGTAGTAAAGCTCAAGGCACGGGAACTATTGTAGATAAAAATATAATTGGAGGCATAACGACTCTGGGGACAACTACTGTACAACAGTTTCTCACAGGTAGTTCAGCCTTAGCCAGGTTCCCACAATGGTACGTATCAAGTCCTGTTGTAGGAGCAACAAGCAATACTTTTGATGCAGCTGCAAATGGGAATAAACTATTTTTCTGGACAGAATCGGCTCATGCATTTACAGAAATTACTGATAATAGTACTTCATTAGAAACAGGAAAAGGATATATTGCACGTATGGGTGTAGACGAAACGGTGGTGAATTTTACCGGGACAGCTTTAAATTCTGGTCATATCGCACAAAACGGTCTTACATTCACCGGAACTCATAATAACATGAGTTATAACCTTTTAGGTAATCCCTATGCATCGTTTTTGAATTGGGATGATTTGTGGAATTTACAGAGCACATTATTGCAACCTACTTTATTTACTCGGTATGCTGACGGTAGTTTACAGTATTATAATGCTGTAAATGGAGCATCTTCAAATACTAGTTTAAATTTGGATACGAAAAATCTGGTAGCTAATGGGCTGATTGCTCCATTGCAAGCATTCTGGGTCGAAGTGACTGGAGAAACTACCTCGGGAAGTGAAGGCTCGTTTTATTTTGATAACGCAAATCGTTCACATCAACCACAACCAGTGAATAAACTAAAAGCACCTGCAGTACAAGTGAATGATCAGCAACTTATACGTTTAAAAGTCACTGACGGGATTGGAAGTGACGAAACAGTTATATTGTTTAATGAAAAAGCTAAAGATACATACGATTTTTGGGACTCTCATAAAATGTTTACGGGGATTGTTTCTGAAATTTATACAGTAACTGGAATAGATAAACTTGCAATTAACGGATTAAATAGTTTAAAAACAACGAACGAAATACCTTTAGGTTTCTCTGCCGTATCTGCAAATAATTTCACATTGTCACTATCAGAGTTGACTAATTTACCAACTGGCTCAACTGTTAGCCTTATTGACAACACTACTCAGCCTGTAACTTTGACCGATTTGACTGCAAATTCATACAACTTCACTTCTGGTGCTGTAACTGATGATAAGCGGTTTACGATTATCATAAAAGCTCCGGGAGTGGTTACGCAAACTTCTAATTCTGGCTTAGATAATGTATTTTATACCATAAATTCCAACAGACAAATAACTATTATTTGCAATGATATTGTGAAAAGTGATGCAAATGTTGGAATTTACAATAGCCTTGGCATTCAAATTCTATCTAAAACTTTGTCTGGTAAAGTTACTTCTACAGAAAAACAACTTGTACCTGGAATTTATATAGTGAAAGTGATAAATGGAACAAAAATTATATCAGAAAAAATAATTATTAAATAGTAGAACAGTATGGACACAATAAATGAAAATATCAAAAAAAGAGAATACTCAACTCCTCTTTTGGAAAGAATTTTAATTGATAATGAAATTTCTCTTGCGTTATCTTCAATACCTCAGCCTGCTCGTGGGTATAATGATAAAGAAGAATATAATAACGAAAATCCATATTAACGAAAGTCACTTTTTTGACATATTACGGGACTTTGTCATTTTTTATAAATCAATAAATCAAATATTCTTATAACATTCAGGTATTTAATAAGTTGCTTAATCAATATATAAATCAAGCTACTATTGAGAAGTTGTTTTTGTAAGGACTTTAAAATACATACAAATAACTACAACGAGTCAGTACCCAAATATTTTTTAAAAAATAAGGATATGAAATTCCTTTAACCCTCAGTTTTGCTGTGCTTACTGGGGGTTAATTATGTTTTATCCTCTGAAATGAGAAATCAAAAGTTAGCTTTTAGTAAAATTCTTCAATTATTATAGCATTTGAAAATAAAAAGATTGTATTAATGTTTTGTAAGCTTTATGTTCTATGAAAATTATAGCATTCAATTTCATCGATTTTATATAAATTGATTTTGAGTTTTAAATTTGGCTCTTAATAATATCTCGGATAACAAATAAGTACCTTTCAAAAAGAATAAATCTGTAGTTTACAAAACTCAACTTGAAGACATCCAAAATATTTAAATACAGGAATAGGGGTTCACTAGGTTGCAAATGAGTAGAAAATAAGTTGAAATACAATTTTATTTTATATTCTACATAATTATTAAAAAAAATATATTATATTTGACGCTGTTTACAAATAATTATTACAACTTTCTTGTAGAAATTGCTACATAAAGTTCAATTTAGCCTAATTCTTAATTATATGAAAGAACAAAAAATTCTTATTGCAGACTATGAAGAAGATTCTAGAATGTACGTTGCTAATATCTTAGGAAAACAATTTCCTAAGTTTCACATCCTATTTGCAACATCGGCTTCTGAAATATTATTTCTTATAAAAAAGGAAAATATCGACATCATTTTATTAGGGATTGAGTTGCCTGATACAAACGGGTTGAAAGTTTTGGAATTAATACGAACTTCTGGACTAAAAACACCTGTGATTTTTATTTCGAGACATAAGCAAGCGGAACTTATTCAGCAGGCTTTTCGTTTAGGGGCAATTGATTACATTAATAAACCAGTAAATACGATTGAATTGGATGGAGCTGTAAGAAAAGCGTTGAATATTGATTCACTTCATGAAGTAGTTAAACCTTTATTGGACGAAAAGAATGAACGAATTGTTAATAAAATAAGATTGAATACCTCTAAAGGGGTAATGTTTTTTGACCCAAATGAAATTATAATGTTTACTTCTAACAGACGAGATGCTTATGCAGTTTTTTATACCGAAAATTCAAACTTATTAGTAAGAAGTAGCCTTGTGAATTTGATGAAATTAATACCTAAAAATGTTTTTTACCATATTAATAGACAATGCATTGTCAATCTTAATTATGTAAAAGGAGTAAACTTAAGTCAAAAGAGTATTTTACTAACAACAAACAACCTTACTATTAATCCGGTTTCCAAACAATTCTTAAATTTTCTGACAAAGTAATTAATCCCTAACTTTTCTACTTAGGTAATAGGTTTTTGTGCGATAACCATTTTTTTAGATTGGTTGTAAGCCGCGAGAAACAGAATTTTAATCCCGTTTTTTAAGTAACACAAAAGTACAGGAATAAATTTACATATCAAAGTGCAAATTAAAACGGAAAGACATTCATAAAAACAAGAACCGGAAAATATTATACTCTGCGGTTCTTCTGTTGTAAAGGATTCTTTACGATAAGAATTACCCTCTCATTTCGGATCTAAACGCTCTTCGATTAACGTTCAAAGCTTTGCGTCGTCAATGAGGAACTTTTATTACGCTATTTTGGCCGTTTTATAATCCAACAAACCCTTTTAGTTTGCTCATAATTCCACCTGCATCATCACCTGTTAATGCTCCAACAATGCTTTTCAGATCAAAACTGCTATCGTTCGGGTCGTTGGTTTTTGTATTCAACTTGCCCATTACAGTAGGAATGAGAGATTGAACTATTCCATTGGCAGCACTGTTTTCCAAACCAAATTTATTCACGAGTTCCACTGCAACATTATCCGAAATTTTGCTTACAGTTGAACCTTGGGGTTCACCATTATTATCGAGTAGCTTTGTAACACTTTCGAGCCCACCATTTCCAATCAGATTCTTTAAACTATCAAAAATAGAGGTCGCAGCCGTTTCGCACACAGCATCATTTTGCTCGTTTGGAATTATAGGATTGTCGATAATGGCCTGTTTTGCGTTATCTTTTACCAGACTGATTAAATTTTCTAGCATAAAAATTCATTATTAAAGGTTTATACTTTTGTAAAATAACGAGAATCTCAATAATCTTGTAACAATTCATAAAACAATATAAAATCAAGAATTGTTTGAAATAGTCTATGTAACAAATCTATCTGATTTCTGATGGTCTTTTCGATTAAATTGTTTCTCAATTACACTGGTTTAAAAAACTAATGCAGGCAAACGTTCGAAAAATGTCTTTAGCTATGTTCTTCGCAGCTTGTTCCTCAACATTCGAGGTTCAGTTCGTCGGCGGCTTCGGAAATAATTTGAAATATTTTATGTTGAAGAAATTCTTTCATTGAATTTTAATCCCGTTTTTTAAGTAACACAAAAGTACAGGAATAAATTTACATATCAAAGTTTGGAAAAAAAGAGAATCTCATAGTTTCGAAACGTGGATTCAGCACACTCACTATTGCAAAAAAATTGTATCCTGTTTTTTCTTACATAGACTGAATCGCGACAAACCATCTGATATTGGGATTTAATGATGCAGATCCGCGGCAAGTTGTCCGAACTTCGGATTTAACGATGCAGATCCGCGGCAAGCCATCCGAACTTCGGATTTAACGATGCAGAATTGCGGCAAGCCGTCCGAACTTCGGATTTAACGATGCAGAATTGCGGCAAGCCGTCCGAACTTCGGACAAGCTGAATCGGATTTGTAAAACAAAAGTTGAAAGTATATTAACTGAAAAAACCTAAAGAAGCTACAAACAAGCACTAACAGTGATCTTTACGCGAAGAAATATTATTCTACTTTTTTTCTTGCTCTTAGTTTCTTTAGTTCAACTTCCAGTATTTCAATTGTTTTTTCCTGACTATTGATCGTTTTCAGCAGTGCGTTCAACTCTTCATTATCTATCGTTGTCGGATATTGTTCATCCACTCGTTGCAGAAAATCAGCCAGCACATTCATATAATTCATAAATGCATCATAAGCTGTTTCGTAATGCGTTCCCCAGGCATCCTTATGATTCATATAGCGAAAATGATCGGTAGTTTGCAGAAACAACCAGTCGAGTAACAAGGATTTGTCGGTACACATCCTCACCCGTTCGCCCACTGCATACAATTTCTGTAAAGCTTCCTGTTGCAAGTCGTTTCCTATCCATGGGTTCAAATCCTTGTCATTTCCAACCCACGAAATAGGATACGAAACTGACAAAGGACCTGCTGATTCAGATTTTTTAGTATATTCTGATGGCAACACAAAACCGACATTTTGTTCCATAGCATGATAAGGCAATGCTTTCAAAAATTCAAAAATACCGGTATACGATTTCTGAATCATACCAAAAACTTCATACCCCATACCCAGATTAATTATGTTTTGATCTTGTGGCATGGCATTGATCCAACCGACAAACTTCTCAGCTGTTAGCGGAAAATCGTTCCAACTTGTATTGGAAAAACGGAAGGCCAAATCGTCGCTCAATTTGTGATTACGAACCATCAACTTCAGTTTAGAAATATAAGAATGATTGTATACGAAATTCGGACTCTTCCATCCCAAAACATGTTTGGCTTCGTCAATCAAAACCGTTTTGAATCCCATTTTAGAAACCAGTTCACCGATTTCGTCGGAATAAATCAATTCAGCATTGAAAAAAGCAGTCGGACGCTTGCCGAACAAAGCCTCAATTTTATTGCAATGTTTGAGAACCTGCATTTCAAATTCGGTTGCATCGTAAACCGAAGCCAACGAATGAGCGTACGGTTCAGCCAGAAACTCTACACTTCCGGTCTTTGCAAGTTCCTTAAAACTATCAATTACTTCGGGGGCATAGCGTTCAAAAAGTTCCAAAGCAATCCCTGAAATGGCAAACGAACAACGGAACTTACCGTTTGAACTGCGTATCATTTCGGCTATGGTCTGATTGGTCGGCAAATAGGATTGTTCCACATGTTGTCTGACTTTATCCTCTATCAGAAAATCATCATAATAATAATGATCCTGCCCTATCTCGAAAAAACGATACCGTTTCAACCTGAGCGGTTGATGAATTTGAAAATAAAAACAAATGTTTCGCATATATTAATTCGTTATTTTTTTGACGTTTATTATGTTTGGTGTTTAGTGTTTAGTGTTCGACGTTTAGTGTTTGGCGTTTAGTGTTTTGCGTTTGGTGTTTAGCGTTTAGCGTTTGGCGTTTAGTGTTTTGTGTTTTGCGTTTAGTGTTTTACGTTTAGTGTTTAGCGTTTTGCGTTTAGCGTTTGGTGTTTTGCGTTTAGTGTTTGGTGTTTTGCGTTTAGTGTTTGGCGTTTAGCGTTTGGCGTTTAGCGTTTGGCGTTTAGCGTTTGGCGTTTACCTACTACCTACCTCACTGCCTACTTCTTCATTACACTTTCATAAATAGCTCTTACCCGTAATCCTGCATCTTCCCATTTTATATTATTCACTTCTTCGAGTCCGAGTTTACTTAAACTGCTAAACATAGCCGGATTTTCAACAATGGAATAAATGGCATCGGCCATGGCATCAATATCCCAATAATCGGTTTTAATAGCGTGAGTCAAAATCTCAGCACAACCCGATTGTTTGGAAATAATCGTTGGTGTTCCTATCTGCATGGCTTCTAACGGTGAAATTCCGAAAGGTTCAGATACCGAAGGCATAATATACACATCACTTTCTGCCAGCATTTCATGCACCTGTCGTCCTTTCAGAAATCCGGTAAAATGGAAACGATCGGCAATATTCCGTTTCGCCACCAGATCAATCATGGCTTCCATCATATCTCCGCTTCCAGCCATCACAAACCGCACATTCTTTGTTTTCTGTAAAACCCGGTGGGCAGCTTCCACAAAGTATTCAGGTCCTTTTTGCATGGTAATACGTCCGAGGAACGTCACCACTTTATCCTTACGGGGGGTTTTTGTAAACGAACCTACATCTGCAAGCGTTTCCACGGCATTATGCACTGTGGTAACTTTCCGTGGATCCTGATGATATTTTTCAATCACAATCCGGCGAGTCAGTTCACTTACCGTCATAATGTGGTCGGCAGCATCCATTCCCCGTTTTTCAATACCGTAAACAGTCGGGTTCACCTGTCCCCGACTCCGGTCGAAATCAGTAGCATGAACATGAATAACAAGTGGTTTCCCTGAAATCTGTTTTGCAAAAACACCTGCCGGATAAGTTAACCAGTCATGTGAATGAATAATATCAAAGTCCAGTTGATGCGCCAGCACGCTGGCTACCGCTTCGTAATTTGAAATTTCTTCAATCAAATTGTCGGGATACCGTCCTGAAAAGTCAATACAACCCAAATCATTGGTATAAATGCGGGTAAAATTATATTTAATGCCATTTCGCAACATGAAATATTCATCCGGATTCATCATAGTGCCAATCCGATGATTTACATACTCCCAACTATTTTCTTTCCAAACTACCGGAACATTACATGCTCCGATGATTTTGAGGAAACTCTGGTCTTCGTCACCATGCGGCTTTGGAATCACAAACGTAATTTCCATATCAGGTTGCATGGCCATACCCCGCGTCAGTCCGTAACTAGCGGTTCCTAATCCACCTAATATATGAGGAGGAAACTCCCAACCAAACATCAATGCCTTCATATATTATTCATTTTCGTAATTTTTTAAAACATCCAGTACTCTCAAAATCTCGGCCACACTCATAGCAAAACTCATCCCTCCATGACCTTTAAACGGCGGATTACCATCAAATAATTCAGGAATCGTACCGATACACAATTCACTCATCTCAGCTTCAAAACCGACTAACATTCGCTCCAGAAATGATTTTCCGCTTTGTTTATATACACGCAAATAAGCCGCGGCAAACGCACCGAATGTGCAAGGCCAGACCGGTCCATTGTCGTAATTACGATCACGTTCAAGTTGCCCACCCACGTAGTTTGGTCTATAAAACCCGCTTTTGGGGCTTAAAGTTCGTAATCCCTTTGGCGTTAACAACTCTTTTGTTGTCATATCCAGCACAGATTTCTGTTGTTGTCTGTCAAGTGGCGAAAATGAAAGAGCAACAGCCAATAACATATTGGGTCTTACTTCTAAATCATTATAATTTCCGTCCACATAATCATAAAGGTAAGTCCCGTTCCAAAAAGTCTTCACGAATGCTTCACGGGCAATTTCAGCTTGATAATCAAGCAAATCGGCGGCATGTTCATTTCCTTTTTCACGGGTAAGCAACGAAGTAAATTTCAGAGCATTGTACCACAGTGCATTGATTTCAACCACATAGCCTGTCCGGGGAGTTATAGGCAAACCATTCTCCATAGCATTCATCCAGGTTGCCGTTTTTTCTTTTCCATTTACATAGAGTAATCCGTTGGCATGTAAAAACAAATTCGGATGATTTTGTTTCCGTATAAAAGTAATCATCAAAGTAATCAATTCTTCATAACGATTCGCCGCTTCAAGCAAGGAAGTTTTTTTAGCAAACTGCTGAACAGTCCAGATAAACCAAAGTAAAACATCCGGATCATCAATGGCTCTTATTTTGTTACTTCCGGGCATTCCTTCCATAAATAATTTCAGTTCTTCAACCGAAGTTTCCATTATCTTGTCGAAATAATCCATCCGATCAATGCTGAGTGTACAACCCGGTAAAGCGACAAACTGGTCGCGCGCACGCGCTCCAAACCAAGGATAACCTGCCAATAGGTAAGTTTTATCTCCTTCACGTTTATAAAATTGTTGAGCAGAATTTTTCAGGCACGAAAACATGTCCACTCTCGGATTACGTTTTGTCAATTCATCATCCCATAATATTTTTAATTTTCTAGGCGATATTTCACTAACTCCTGCTGAAAACACAATAGATTCTCCATTCTTCATCGACAATTCGAAATATCCGGGAACGAGAAGATCTTCCTTAAACTCATATCCTCTTTCCATTTCCTTATAATATTCGATATTTTTATACCAGTCAGGTTGATGCACATACGAAACCTGTTTTGAAAATTGCATGCACAATGTCGGGTAATTCTCATACAGCTTCATACCGATTCCATTCTGAATCTCCTGATAAGATGTATTGGCAATGCTGTTCTGATGAGTCAGATCATTGACACTCCGAAAGGCCAGAAATGGGTTGAAACGTAATACGGTCGGCGAATGTGTCTCCATAAGAGTATATTTTATCAGCACACGTGGTTCAAACGAAACCAACATTTTTTCCTTTGATAAAATTACACCTCCAACCCGATAAACAGTTCGTGAAATAACTTCACAATCAAATTGTCGGATATATTTATGACCGTTCGGACTGTAATTATTTCCCTCGTAACGATGAATCCCCAAATTAAATTCTGCTCCATGCTGAATCACTGTTTCGTCAAGTGATGACAAAAGAACGTGATTGGAATTATCAATCTCAGGAAGTGGCATAACCAACTGTCCGTGATATTTCCGAGTATTACAATCAATCAGAGTTGTGCTATTATACGCTCCTGCCCGATTAGTCCGGATCATCTCCTTTGTCAAAGATTTATCGAGGTTCGTCAGTAAAGTTTTATCAAAATTTAGATAACTCATAGTATTCAGTAGTATTAATGATTCTTGTAAAAAGCTGATTAACTGAAATTTAAATAAATGAAAAATCGAAACAATTTGCCTCTATTGACATATAACTAATTTTCAAGGCTGTTGGTTTTTAATCGACTGCAATTTATCACAAAATTATCAAATAAAAAAATTATTATTTTGATGTTTTGTCATTTATGACTTAATTTTTCAACAAACTATTCAAATAATTCTCAACTTTATAGAAAAGGATTCTCTTGAATGACTTTTTTTATCATTTTTTTTTATCAGGTAAATACTTTCACACAAAATTTTACGTTTAATTTGGGAAGTTGTATTAACTTTGCGTCGTTATGACAACTAAAAAATGGCTTTCAATTTAAATTCCTCTCCTGAAAAAAAACAAATCTATCATGCCGTTTTTATTCCATTTATAATCGGAATATTCATGATTCTGAGTTTTGTACTGGAATTGGGTATGGATTGGGATTTTCATTCAGCCGGAGTTTTTCCACGACGGATTGAAACATTACCGGGAATATTTAGCATTATTTTCGTTCATGCCAGCTGGAGTCATTTAATTAATAATTTAATTTCCTTTGAAATACTGGCAAGCTTACTTTATTTATTTTACAAGGAGATTGCTACAAAAGTATTAGTTATATCGTATATAATCAGCGGATTAATACTTTGGCTCATTGGAAGGGAAGCTTGGCACGTTGGAGCCAGTGGATTAGTTTATTCGATAGCTTTTTTTCTATTTTTCAGTGGAATTATTCGTAAGCATATTCCACTTATTGCCATTTCATTAGTCGTTGCATTTCTTTACGGAAGTATGATCTGGCACATTTTTCCCTGGCAAGTTAACGATCCGATTTCATGGGAAGGACATTTATCAGGTGGTATTATCGGATTATTTCTATCTATTTGGTTTAGAAAAAAAGGCACACAAAAACCGATAAAAGTATGGGATGAAGATGATGATGAAAATACGGAATTTGATTATGAAGGAGAAGAAGAAGTAGAGGAAAATGAATTGGAAAATTAAAAAGAAACATTATATATAATTCTAAATATCAAAAACAACATGGAAGAAAATAACTCCAAAGAAAAAGAAATTAATCTTTTGCAATTAATCTCAATTTTTATTCAATGGTTAAAGAATGTGATACTGAGTGTGTTGAACATAATCGTATATTTGTTACGTTTAAGTTTCCGTAAAAAATTTATCACTATTAGTGTCGTGATATTAACCGTTTGTTTAGGATTATATCTCTCAAGACCATCTGCTCGTATTTACAAAGCTGAAGCGATGGCATTTCTTTATGGTGCAGGATCACATACAGTTAAAGATGTTTCAACGCAAATCGAAAATTCTTTACCATCAAATAAACTCTACTCTTTATCAACTAAACTATCATTGCCGGATAGTATTGCAAAAAATATTGTTAGTTTTCAATCATTTTATGTAATTTCCTATTATAAAAATGGAGTTGCTGAAAAAGTTGATTTAACAAATAGTCATAATATAAACGACACCTTAAATGTCAAATTGGAAAACAGATTATATTTTCAACTTCAGATTAAGAAAATAAATCAATTACCCAAAATTCAGGCTGCTGTTTTAAATTACTTCAATACGAATCCTGTAATGATATCTGAATTCATGTCTAAGAGGAATGAATATATTAACAGGATTGAAATTTGTAATGTTGAATCTAAACGTATTGATAGTCTGGCTAAAATTTCATATTATAAATCAATCGATCAACAGCTAAAGTTTGATAATAATAAGTTATTGCTGGGTGACCAAAGAAAACAACTCTTTTATGATGATTTAATTCGACTAAATGACATCAAATCAAATAGCGAATTAACACTTTCTACTTTTAAGGAACCTGTGGTTTTATCTTCAGGGTTCGTTATTAGTTCTACCCCAATTAACAGTAGATTTAAATATCTAATATATAGTTTAGTAGGTGGTTATTTAATTTCGCTTCTGATTGCAGGTCTATTTGAGAATCTAAAAAAAATTATGACATTTTTAAACAAATAAAGAATATATTTCTCCAATGAAAAAAATCGTATTATCCCTTATAATTATTCTCCCATTTTTTACGTGCTTTTCTCAAATAAGTCCTAACGAAAAGTTAATATACTCAGCATCTTATAATATGAGTGGACTTATGACAAAATTGGCGCAGGTTTCAATAACTACAGAACCTATAAGCACTTCAAAGAAAACTTTTTACCACATTAGTCTAATTGCCACAACCTTTTCGAAATGGGATAACTTTTT